>JAETTR010000016.1 GCA_021768985.1 Bacillota bacterium | reverse complement strand
ATATCGGCATAACCAGCGAGAGTATCTGCTCCACAATCGGCAGAACCTTTGCGAGAATTTTGCTAACGATTGGCATCACTGCACTCAAAAGCTCAGCGATAATCGGAAGTACCGCGCCCAGCAAATCGAACACGGGTTCAAGGACTAAGGCTATCGCATCCACCAGCTCTATAATGACCGGAAGAACGGCCGTAATTATTTTGACCAGCGGTGGAATTATTTTTGTCAAAAGCGATTTCGCTATTTGCACTAACGGCTTCAAAAGCTCGGATAAAAGCGGAGCTATCTCGGTCACCACGTCTTCGATTAGCGGCGTGAGCATCTCAACCATTTCGGAAATAACGGGCAATAGCGCATCCATAAGGTCCGCAACTATCGGCATCAAGTCGTTCAAAGTGTCGAACAATGTATTTGCCAACGGTTCAAGTGCAATCTGCGCCCGTTGTTTGAAAATCTGCAAACGCTCCGTGAAGTCGTATGTATCCTCGGCGCATTGCGTTATGGTTTCGCCGTTCTCCTGCAGTGTGGCGGTTAACGCTTCGATGTCAAGCGTCCCGTCTCGAATTGCCGAGGACATTGTGGATGCGGCTCTCGTGCCGAAAATCTCGGCGGCTATCGCCGTTGCGTTCGTCTCGTCCTTTGCGTTGACGATTGCGTCTATGTACATCTGCAAACCGTCAGCCGCGCCTATCCCCTCGTTTGCCAGCGTTGTCACGCCTTTCTTCATGGCAGCCAGCACTTCGGTGGTATTAACGCCTTGCTTTTCCAATTGCCCTATAAGCGTCGTCGCTTCCTCGAACGAGTATCCCATATCGCGCAGTTGCGGACCGTAGGTCTGCACGTTCTCCATCAACTTAGAGAACCCCACGCCCGTTGACTGACTCGCTTTGAATACAAAATCCATAGCGTCGCCCATATCTTCCGCGTCGATGTTCCATTGCTGGAACGCGTGGCTGCTCGACTCAATAACCCCTTCGAGGTCGTCACCCAGCAAGTCCGCGACCTGTATCGCTTGTCGTGAAATGTTTTGTAAATCTTCCCCGGTCAAGCCGAGCATCGTGTTGTAATTCGCTATTGCCGTTGCCGCGTTATCCATCGTGGTCGGAACAGAGCCGTAAACTGCATCGAAGTCATCCATCAACGCATCGAGAGCTTCTCCCGTTGCGCCCGTGCCGATTCGGATTGTGTCACTTACGTTATCGAATTCCGTACCCAGATTAACGAGTTCTTTCGTAGCCTTTACCGCGGCTTTTGCGATGCCGACAACGGCAGCAACGCCCGCGGCAGAGGCTGCTACCGCCGCCGCGTTGACGTTGCCTAACATTTTAACCGCTTTCGATACCGCGTTCCCTAAAGTGGGCGAGGTACTCCCGGCGATTTCTACTACCGTTTGAAGAACCTTGTTGTTGTTCGCCACGAGTTACCTCCTTCTGCGATTTCTCCCCCTTGCCATCTGCGCTGCCATATTGCGCTTTCGCTCGTTCTGCTCTTGCGTCAGCTGTTCGGCTGCGTCGGCATACTCCATCGCAAAATCAATAAGCCGCATCCGTTCCAGTTCAGTCGTGGGGGTGTGGAAGATGCGGGCGTAATCTCTTATTCGTTTCCGTACGTGTTTTCCTGTGAGTCGTCCGTCGACTCTTCGACCGCCGACGGCATTATAAAATTTCTTCAGATTCTCACTTATGCGGCAACGTGCGCTCCTTTCAAACGAGACAGGTCATTGTAGTCGATTTCGGTGTTTACCGCCACGATGGCGGCAAAGCCGAGCTGTAGGTGCATCGAGTAGTCCATCTCTAATGCGCCGGCCGTTACGCCTTGTCTGCCCGCCGCTCTGAATTTGCGGGCCTCGGCGGCGATGAACGCCTCCGACGTGATTTCGTTCGCATCGTAGGTCAGTTCCTTGACCTCTTTTCCGTTGATTTTTATGGGGTGCAAAAGTTTTAATGTTTCCATAATGGTCTCCTTAAAATTTACCCCCGGAGCATCCACGCATCCGGGGGTCGTCATTTTTTTTATTTTTTTTTGATTACAGGTGCTTTGCGATTTCGGAGAAGTAGTCCTTTCCGTTGATACGACAAATCGAATTCAATTTGTCGACGCAGAGGAGTTCTTCGCCGTTCACATAAAGCTGATAACGATAAACCGCAAGCGCGATTTCGTGTTCGCTGCCGCTTCCGACCTCGCCTTCCACGGCGGGAACGCCTTTCGGCACACCGGTTATAAACGCCTTACACCCCACGGGTGCAGATGCGCCGTCGCCGGATATGTTGTTCTGGACGTAGCGGATTTCGTAGTTGTGCTTTTCGGGGGTCGATGCCTTAACCAGTCCGAGGTCGGTCCCGATTTTAGTAAATGTCGCCTCCATAGCCTCGACCAGTCCAATGAGCGGCGTTTCCATCGCGCCCATCGCCTGACTTTCGGCCGTTGCAAACGTGATTTCCGGAAGTTTGAACGCCACGTCTTTTGCGACAAGTTCGTTGTCGCAGTAAACGGTATCTGCGACGAGTCCGTTTTTCTGGTCAACCCATGCCATTATTCTTCACCTCCGTAAAGTATTTGAAATCCCGCGTCGGTATAACTTACCACCACGGTCGCCGCCTTAAGCGGAGGCGTTACCGTTGCCGAAACGTGCCACTCGAAATTGGCGATTAAAATGTCCGATGCCTCACTCGAACCCGCGTTCCCCGTTGCGAGCGTAATCGTGGGCGAACCGATAAGCGCACCCTTCGAAACAAGCATTTCCAGTTTTTCCTGCTCGCGGTTGAGGATAGTGTCACGCAACGCCAGCGTCATCGGCTTGTCGATTGTCGAACCCCATTCTTTCTGAAAACTGTTCGTAATGTAGAAAAGCATCAGAATGTTCGAGTCGAAAATCTCCCTTGCGTTATACTCTCCGTCGTAATCGTAGGCCGCCGTATGGTCGCCCCATACGCGCCAGTTGCTCTCCCAGTAGATTGCGGTCGTAAGACCCGCCGCCGTCAGCTTGTTCGCATCCGGACGGTCGTAACCCACCAGCTTCGAGCTTGCGCTGATGTACAGTCCCGAAACGGGTATTGCCTTGTTTGCGCACGTCTCGTAGGGTACGCTGTCGTTACCCGTATCGCAGCGCACTTTCTCCACAAGCGCAAGGGTCGAAAGATGGTAGACGGCTTTATCCCCTTTCACCTTGGGCCAGAACACCTTCGAAAAACCCGAATCGTAACCGTTGTCTTTCTTCCACTTGATTGCCGCGTCGATTGTGGCGGCCTCGTCCGTGGGAATGTCCGCGAATACGAACGCGCTCCAGTGGTCGTTTATCCCCTGCGATGCCGCCACCAGCGCCTTGTAAACGGCGGGAATTTCCGACCAGCCGGGCGCAGCGATATAAGTGGGTATCGCGTCGTAATTCTGATAAACGAGACGCAGGCTGGCGATTCCGCTCGTCACGCCCTCGCTGTCCGTGCCGCCCACGATATCGTCTGCCGTGATTGTATCGAAGTCAATCTCCGAATAAGACGCAGTCGCGCTTTTTATCTCCGTCGTGCCGATGTCCGTAACCGTAAGCACTCCGGTATCGGCATTGTAACTTAACGTATAATCCGTACCGAGTACCTTTCCTTCGATTGCAAACGTAGCGATGATGACTCCGGTCGTTACGATACTTGCCTTACGGTTCGCAAACGTAAGCGGCATGGTTACGGCCTGCTCTGCTTTGTGCTTGTCGGGGTCAAGCACGTTGATAACGTAAATAGGCCCGATGTTGCCGTTCGCGTTATTGAAGTGCGCCTCGATTGCTTCGCACAGGGTATATTTACCCCACAGCGTAGCGTCGGCGAAGTGTCCGAGTTTGCTCTTGGCTTCGCTTAAGTTGTAGATTTTGATGGGCGTGTTAACTGCTCCCTTGTAGTCCGTCAGCAAGTTTACCGGGGCCGTTCCGAAATAGACCGGCACAACGGAAGCCTGCGACGCGCTCTGCACTATATCCGTACCGAGAGAACCGTAAACGCCGTATTTGTATTCCGCCATTTTTAACCTCCAAATTTTTTATAAATGCTCCGAGTACGCGGCACCCGTGCGGTTAAGCCCGCGCTCGATGGTTATGGTCGCCCATGCGTAAAAGTACGGATAGGTGTCCGCTATCTGCCCATCTTTCGTGTACTGGCCGTATTTCACGCCGGCCTCTTTAACGAACCGAATTCCGTCTAAGTATTCGGCGTTTTCTATCTCCGCAAGTGTGCGGTCGAGAAAACTCCACACGTCTTTCCATCCGTCTGCCGAACGCTGAAACTCCCCGGTCTCGCTCTCCGTTGGATGCGCTCCCGGATTCCAAACGACAAAGCTCAGCTGAAGGCTCATCCTGTCATTTGATTTTGTTAAATCCTGCGCTCCCTCTAAAAGCTGAACCAGTATTGACGGAAACTGCATATCCGTCCCTGCGGCGAGCTTATCGTTTCCGGGGAGTAGCATCGGAAACGCTGTAGGGTTTACTTCTTCGTATGAATAAGTGTCCCCCTGCTCTTCGTCGTTCGGTCGTTTCAGCTTTATCTTTGGACATACGTTTTTATTCAGCCATTCGGCTATTTTCTCTATGCATTGCACAATGGTCATCGCCTACCTCCGTTATCCTGCGGTTTGTTGCGCCAGTTGAATTTCGGCAATACCGCAATCCTCGCGCCACGCCACAATGCTGAATTCCCGCCCGTCGACATTCAGGCTTTCGCCCGCAGGTCGCCGTTTCGGCAAATCCTCCGCTTTTGCAAATACGACAAGGTCGTATTCGGAAAGACCGATTGAGGAGGCTCCCGATTCTCCGTTTTTGGATTCATCGAGTACCGCCGTTATCGTCTTACCTTCTATGCGGTGGCGTTCGCCGAATTCGTCAAGATTTAGAAAAATTCCATCTCTGTCGGCCGCGACCATTTCCGTGAATTTACTCAAACGACGGCATCGGCCGCATCGAATTCGGGCAGTTCGTCTGCGGGCGTTTCCTCTTCGTCTCTGTCGTCGGGAGTCGCATCTCCGTCGTCTCCGAGGGTCTCGTCGTTGTTTTCCTCTTCGGTGTTCGTTTTGCCTTTACCCTTGCCTTTTTTACTTGCGGGTTTGTTCGGCTTTCCCTCTTCGTTATTCGACTTGTCTTCGGAGTTGGCTGCAACTTTAACCGCAACGCCGAGACTGATAAGCCTTTCCTCTTCTTCCTTAGGCAATTCGACGGGACCGTCGTTTGCGCTTACGGGTTTAATCGTTTTGCCGACGCGCATCCCGTAAGAGCCTTTGATAATCTGCACCATAAATACGCCCTCCCTTAATCCTTCGCGTTAATCGCGTTGATAACGTACCAGCTGTTTTTGTGGTTCGGAATTATCAGCGGGCGACTGGTCAGATAGACCTCACGGGTATTCGAAGGAACGTCGCTGTAATACTTGGGAATGCGACGCCCGGCGTAGGTGTGGAACACGCCATCCGACTGTTCGAGTTGCGAAACCGCGCCGTAGAGCGTTCTGCCGCATCCGGGCGCGGTGAGAATTGCTTTGCCCGAAGGGATGAAGTGGCAATCCTTATCTTCGTCGTCCGTATAGGATGCCGAATACTGCAGCACGTCGACAACGTGTCCTTTGGCGTTCAGACGCGCGATTTTGGTCACGCCGGCGGGCAACTGCTGAGGGTCGATGCCGCCCACGTTTACGTTGCGGTTGTCGAGCAGTTTGAGAATGGTCTCGTCGTGCAAAATCGCATCGCCCACGTCCGGACTTACGAGAAGGTCGCTTGCGGGCAGTCCTTTCGCCGCGAGCATTTCCGCAACAGCGAAAATATCGCCCAGAATGTCCGCGCCGGTTTTATCCCAGTCGGTTGTCGGCGTATATACAGCGGGGTTCGAGCTGCCCTTGTAGAATTGTATAGACATATCCTCGCCTTCGCTTGCGTCGTCCGCGATATGCTTCATGACGCATCCGTTCGTGAGCAGGGTTTCCGCTGCCATCGCCTCTTCGCGCCGGGTTATCGACTCGCCCATTTCGTCGAAGTCCTTAAGCAAAAGCGCGGTCTGACGCTCTGCGGGCGTGAGTTTGGAGAATAACGCTTCGCCGAACCCTTTTCTCGTGAGGTCGTCGATTGTCAGTGCGCGTTTAGGCGCGATGCGAGGAGGCGTGTAGCGGTCGACCGTATAGCCTTTGCGCAAAATGGTCACGCCGCCTTTTCTCGGTGCGACGAAGGGGGCGAGTTTCTTGTTTCCGTCCTTGTATTCCACGAGGACGTCGGTCGTAGAGAACACGTCGGTTGCCTCGTTCGTGGGGAAGTATCTATCCCTCAAAAACGAACTGACGGGAGAAAGGCTTTCCACCGCCATAAGCAACGTGTGAGTATCGTAAATATTGAATGCCATTTTTGTTTTACCTCCCTGTCCTTAAATTCTCACGGCATCCGACAGAAGAATGCCGCCCTTGCGAAGTTCCTCCTCGTCCGCAGCTTTGAGGGTGTACCCGTCTGCCACGATGAGGCTATTCCTGTTGAAGTGTCCCGTGCGATATGCGAACGCCGAAGTATCGGTCGTTCCCACGGTCACGTCGTCCGAAAGGATGCAGTTTGCCGTGAGCGTATCGTCCGATGCCGCCGCCGTACCGAGTACGGACATCTTTCCCGTTTTTGCCGAAAGCGCGAGAACCGTTCCGCGCTTAAGCGTTTTCTCTTCCGTCAATGCCGCGACCGTTACGGAGAACACGTCGGGCGCGGGTGTTGCGCTGTTTACCAGTTCGTCGAAATCTACTTTGCAGATTTCCTCGTTGAGCTTGCTCATGCTTTACCTCCCTTGGTTTTTTGATACGCCTTTACGGCATTTGCGACAACTGCCGCCGTTTCGTCGCCGTCATCGGCGTTGCCGCCGTTCGGCTTGCCTGCTACTTCGTCCGCGCCGGATGCGCTGGAGTCCGCTTCCATCTTTTGCAAAAACGCGCTGCCGAGCTTCGACTGCGCCTGCATTGCCGCCAGTGCCAACTGTGCCGCATCACAGGGAGTGTCGCCGTACTTCGCGTTTTGCACGAGACGCTTGTCGCCGATTTGCGCTTCGATGCTCTCGATTCCTTTGAGCCGCGCTCTTTCGGCCGCCGTCGCCTCGGTGCGAGCATTATCCGCTGCGGTCTTTTCGATAGACGCCACAATGTCGGGATACTGCTCTCTGAGTTCTTTTTCCGTCATGTTTGTAACCTCCGTTTTATTTTTATTTCCGGCCGTGACAGATGCGGCATCGGTTTCATTGAAAATGGGGATATTCCCCGGAATGTTGCGGAAAGCGTGAACATCGTGTCTTACGCCCGCCACCATCATCACGCGCTTATCTGCGCTCATTTGCATTTTCGGTTCGTTACCGCTACCCAGCAAGGTGTCGGCGAACCCTTTTTCTATGGCTTGACTGCCCGTCATCCACGTTTCGTTCGTCATCATATTACGGAGCGTCTCCACCTCGATTCCCGTCTTCGCTTTGTAAATCTCGGCGACTGCGCGTTCGTCCGCATCAAACGCTTTAACGGCTTTCTTCAAGTCGCCCAGCGTCATATAATCGAAGAACAGCCCCGCCACGCCGTGTATCATTACAAGGCTGCCGGGATAGACTTGCACGTCGTCTCCGGCGCAAGCAATGACCGACGCTGCACTCGCTGCGATTCCCTCCACGATGACCGTCTTATGTCCGGTCAAACCTTTCAGCGCGTTATGAATGGCGATGCCCGTATAAAGGTCGCCGCCGCAACTGTTCAGCTTAATGGTGATTTTGCTTTTGCCCTTAATCGTGGCGAGGTCTTCGGCGAACCCTTCGGGCGTTATGTACTGCCCTTCGAGCTTTTCGCCTGTCCAGAAATCGCGCGGCTGGCTTTCGCACACATCGCCGTACATCGTAATCTCCGCGCTATCCTCACCGTCGTTTGTTATGACGTTCCAGAACCGCTGAACGGTCGTCCCCGGTTTGGTGTCGTTATTCGTTTTAGGGATTTTCATACTTTACCCTCCTCCTTTCTGAGACAATTGATTATTCGCGGTAGCAATTCTGCCACCAGCTTGTTTAGGTCGTCGTCATCATCGTCGTTCGGCTTGCTTTGACCGCCTTTCAGCATCTCGTTTTCCGTTGCCAGCTGTTCGGCGTTCGCTTCAAAGCTCCCGCCGTTCAAACGTACAGTCGCTTGTTCTCTCGTACTGAACCCGTTATCGCAAGCGAGCTGTTCGGCTTGTATTTCTTTGACGGGGTCGAGCTGTCCCTGCGAAGGCCCTATCCACTCCGAACCCATCCACGCCGCTCTTATGCGCGGGTCGGCGAAAAAGCCGGGAGCTTCGATTCGCCCACGCGCCACGGCTTCATAAAGCCACACGTTATAAATCGGCTTGCAGAAATCGTCCACAAACCATTCACGGCGCATCTTAAACGCTTTCCACGCCTCCAAAAGTGCGGCGCGTGACGCGCTGTATGATGCGTTAAATGCCTTCAGCAGTAAGTCTGCGGGTATTTCCAAAGCCGCGCCGACTTGCTTGCACACGGCGTTAACGAACCCCTCAAACCCGCCGTTCGGACGTTTCGGGTCTCCGAACGTCACGCTTTCGCCCGGTTTTAATACGTTGACCGTTCCCGGTCCCATTTCGTATTCGTTTTCGTCGTCGCTCACAGGCGGTGCGTTCTCGTCGCCCACCTCGTTATACGGCATCATGCTGGGGTCGGCTTCCGTCGTTATAAACGCCGTGAAGAAACTCTCCACGACTGCCGCAGTCAGTTCGCTGTCCGTATATCTACGCACCTGCAGAAGCGGCTCAATGACTTGCGCCAGATAGCTCACGCCCCTGTACTGCTCCGGTCTTTCCGCTTCCATAATGTGGAGGACATTCGGCAGTCCCGTCTCTTTCCCGTAGGCTTCGACCCTCTTCCATTCCGTAGGTTTGCGCGTTAGTTCATACGGGTATGTGCTTCGTATGTAATACGCGACGATTGCGCCATTCGAGTCGACCTCTACGCCGTCGTATATCGCGTTTCCGTTCTCCGCTTTTCCTTCCGTGATTCTCGCCACAAGGCTTGCCCCAGCAGAAAACTCTACCGGCGTTGATACTCGGTCGGCTTCAATCATTTGAAACCGTAAACCATACGGATTGTACGCCGTAGGCTTTACGCGCTTCAAAAGAACGACAACGTCTCCGGACAGCAGTCCCGAAATAAACGCCAAGCCTTGCGCCGTATAAAAGTTATTGATTCCCAACGCGTCGCAGTTGCGCTTTTCGGCCGCCCATAGCTCGAATTCCGCTTCCGTTTTCTTTTGCCAGATGCGGGCATCCTCGACCGACAAGCCGAGCAGTTCTCGGTCGATTCGGCTCTTAAGCCATAGACCGCTACCTATCACGTTTGTTCGGTTCGTTTTAATTGCCGATGTCGCTATGGGTGCGCTCATATAAAGCATTCGGGCGCGTTGCCTTAGCGTTAGATTGTGCGCGTCGATATCTGCCTGCGGCGACCCGCTTCTTGCCGTAAACCCTTTTAAGGCTTTTTTCGTCGAGCTGGCTCCGGCTTCTCCGTAGCCGCTGTTTTTCGGCAAAGGTGCAACGGGTTTGCTTATAGGCTTTCCGTGTTCTTTGTCCATCTTGCCTCCTTACCAATCGCGGGGGATGACCCCGACCGCCTTTCTTACGTTGCCGCCGCCGAGCAAGGCCTCCAGCTCGGCGATTTCCTTTTCCAAGTCTTTAATTGCCGAGCGTATTGATGCAAGGTCGACATTGTAGCGGGTTACATTACGGCTGCCTATCCCGTAGCTCTGCACCCCGCCTTTCAAAATTTCAAGTTCACGGTTGCGGTACGCTTCGAGCCGTTCTTTCTTATCTTTGATTTTCGCTTGGATGTCTGCCTTGTTCATATTGCCTCCTACCAGTCGTCGCCGTCTAAATACCTGCTACGGCGCGTTCTCGCTTGTTTTTGTTTAACCGCCGCCTTAGGCTGTTCGGTATTCCCTTTTAGCCTGCGCTCTATCGCGTCCATATCCGGGTCGATAATTCGCAAGGCGGCGTTTGCGTAATTCCTACAGTCCAGAGCTTCATTGCGTTGATGTCCGGGCAATTTTACCCATACCCAGCGGTCACCGCGTCCGGTGTGGCTCAACACCAGTTTTTCGGATAGCAGCCCAGTAAAGTACGCGCTATCGTAGCCGCGTTCTCCGCGCGGAAAGTGTGAATAATTCGCGCCCGGTTCTTGCACTTTCAAACTGTCCATTATTTTGCTTTTGCCGGCATCCACGCCTATGGTGTATAAGTAGCACGTTATTCGTTTGTTGTCTTTCAATGCTACTTTCGTCGGCAAGCCTACGAAAGGGATATCCGGGCCGCCCTTACCTTTGATTGCAAACACGCGCTTTGTAAAGCGAGCGCGACAGGCTGCGTAAACCTCTTGCGTATAATGCCCGCCCGAGTCCACGCACGTCATCGAAATTTTCAAGCCCTTTCCGGATTTGAATTTGTAGACGTGGTCTATCACGTCGTCCAATTTCGCCCACACCTCTTCGTTGTCGGGTTTGCCCATTATAAAGCCTTTCTTGATGCCCCAGCTTTCTTTGAAGTGTCCGTGTCCTACCACCTCGTATTCGAGCCGGTTGTCTTGCGTATCAACCCCGCAGGTCAAAACGAGAACGCCGTCCGGTAGCTCGGCATCATAGTCTTCACGCCGTGCCAGCATACTGTCTTCGTCCTCTAAATCGCCGCGGTCTTCCCACAGCTCGCCCAGCAGAGTGTTGTAAACAACCTTCAGCCGTTCCGGGTCTTTTCGCGCTTCAAGGAAACGCTGAATAATGGTCGCCCACGGCATCCAAGGACTGGCGAACGCCGTTAGCCAGAATGACCTAACCCCGCGCTTATAAGCGTCAGGGTTATCTGCTATCCATTTCGCCGGCTGTCGGCGCATCTCATCCTCGGTATGTAAACAGCCGCACGACTTGCAGAGCCAGTGCAGCGATTTAACGATATAATTCTTTTTGCGGTTTACGGTCTGCTCTTCGTAGTCAAATCGGATGTCGTCAAACCGTATTTCGTGCCACTCTCCGCAAGACGGGCATTGATGACACCAGCGTTCCTGCGTTCCTCTGTCAAACGATGTTTCGATATTACTTCTCCCCTTGATGGTGGGTGTGGATGTTTCAACCGATTTCCGATTGTAGAACGTCGCTTGTCGCGCTTTCGCCAATTCCCACGGGTCGCCTTCCGTCCCCGCACTGGCCGCCCAGCGGTCGCGTTCATCGCCGAAAATATAACGCGCAGGTGTTGATGCGAGTGCGCTGGCCGAGTTCGAACCCGTAATTGTCAGCATCCCGCCCGGAAACGCTTTTTGCAGTATGGTGTTTCCACTGTCGCGGGATTTGACATCCGACACTTTCGTGCGGAGCGGTTTGCTATCCCTTATCATGGGTGCGATTCTCAACCGCGAAAATTTCCGCGCGTCATCGAGCGTAGGCTGTATAAACATTGTGCTTGCCGGGTCTTGCCCTATCGTATAAGCGATGCAGTTCAAAAGAAATTCCGACTTGCCGACTTGCGAGGCCGCCACCATTACGATGCTGGAAACTTTCGGGTCGTTAAACGCATTCATCGGTTCTTCGAGGTATGGCGTTCTCGAAGTTCTCCACGGTCCGGCTTCGGCTGCGCTCTCCGGCGAAAGTCGCCGGTACTTCTCGGCCCATTCGGAGACCGTCAATTCTTCGGGCGGTGCAAAGTTTTTTACAGCCGAGGCTATCGCCGCGTTTAGCCTACTCGTCGCCTTCTTCGGTGCTTTCTTCAAAATCTTTCCCTTGACGGTCTCTGACGCGCTTCTTGTACGCTTCGGGGTTGTACTTATAATTCGATAGGTCAATCAGTATTGCGTCAACCTCGCGCTTTACCCGATTCGATATCTCGGTCGGTTCAGTAATGGCAGCGAGGTCGATTGCAAGTCTGCCCGGAAGCGCGAGCATCATACTGCGGACGTTGAAGACGAGGTCGTTCGTCATCGCTTCCACGTCTTCGCTACGGTGCAGCTTGCCTTGTATCTCATCCAGTTCAAGCTGTGCCATTTCCGCTTTCGCTTGTTTGAAATCGGCATCGGCGCGGAGCTTGCGGCTTTCATTGTCCGCATCCTCTTGCGTCCCGTTGCCCGTTCCTTTTTCGCTGACGCGCTTTTGTAAATATTCAATATACCGCCGAACCGAACCGAGCAGGTCGTATTTGCGTTGCCGACCTACCATCTCCGTTTGGAGTATTCCGTCCTGCGTTAATTGCTGGATTCTGCGAACCGTTAACCCGAAAAGCAAGGCTATTTGTTTCGTTTCGACCATGTTTTTCTTCGGTGTCGTTATGTCGCCGTTCGCCATAGCTTTCCTCCTTTTTTTTGCGTAACGAAACGCCTGAATTTTCCCATTAAAAACTACACGGATTTTGGGCTCGCCAGCACCGCAGAGAAAAAAGCCGCTCACAGTACCTACTTGGACTGTTATTTTCTTTCCGCGCTCTCGCGCCTTACTCGCCTTGGCGGCGTTGCCTTTCCTTTCGGTACTGTTTTGCGGCAAAGCAAACGCCACGGTTGGGTGCATCAGTTCCGTGGCGTAGGCTCTCATGTAGTTATTTCTTTTGTAGTCTGTCTATGTGGTGTTGCAATCGGGTAGTGAACAGTTCATCCATCTTTTCCTTGATGTCTGCCGCCACCTTGTCGTTCTCTATCATCTGCGGGATGCTGGTTGTATGTATGGCATACACGGGCATTCTGCTTTCGCCCATACGCTGAAACGGCAGAATGATTCCCTGCTTTTGCGGGGCGAGAAATACGGGGGTGTTATACTGCGCCTTGCCAGTGAGTTTCTTTTTCTGCCCCTTATAAATCGCCGCCTTGACCGCGTACCTTTTGCCCTTCGGCTTTGTGCGTGGGGTCATAGAGAAATGCAGCGGTGTCAGTCTGCGTCCTTTATAAACGAGTTGCAGGCTCTTAACGCTTGCCCCTGCCAGCTTCAATTCTCCCACGGTCTTTGCGCCTAATTTTGCCATCTTGCCCGCCGCCGAAACCTCGCTTGACTTGATGCCGTACACCGCCGTGACCGCCTTGGTTATTTGCGCCGGCGCACGGGACTTGCAGTCGCTGATGGTTCTATCAATCGCTTTCTGCATATCGGCATTCTGCCCTTGTATGGATTCTGCCAGCTTTTTGAAGTTCGGAAGGTCTAACTGTAAATTAACCATAATCGCCTCCCTGTACGCAAAAAACCGCACAGGTTTCCGCACGGTTTTTGACAGCATACAGTATAGCACCCTTGACAGCTGTCGTCAACTGCCATTTACTGCCATTTACTGCCATTTACTGCCGTTTACTGCCGATTACTGACTTTTTTTCAGTTTTCGGGGCGAAAAATTTTCGCAAGTGCCAGCAACGCCCGCCCGTGCATTTTGAAAACCCTGTTATAGTATCCGTCCCGCTCTGCTTCAAAGTCCTTGTTTTGACCGTAAATTCGGCGACAAATCTCAGACCATTCTTCGGCGTAGTCGTACCGCATTTTTATGACGAGTGCTTCGGTTGGACTTAAAACGGACATAAGCGGCTCCAGCTTTCGCCAGTCCGCTTCCAGTTCCGTTTCTCGCTTTTTCAATTTATCTTCAAGTGCTATTTTCCGTAGGACTTGGCGTTCGGTCGGGCCGCCGTTGTCCCCGCCTTTCCCTTTCGGCATTCCGTCAAAACTAATCGCTTTGACATCGCCAT
>JAETTR010000403.1 GCA_021768985.1 Bacillota bacterium | reverse complement strand
GTTGTACCGAGCCGCATCTTCTCCTGCCAGCAAACGGGTTCGGTCCGCTTCCACACCGTTTACATAAAGGACAGCCGTTCCGATCTCGCAGCCTTTGGTAATCGGCGCACAGATTTTTTCCGCCATTTCATATGAGACCGTATATTCCCCGTCCGTACCCTTTCTCCGGAACACGCAAAGAGAATTTTCCGCCACCGCAGGAATTTCTTTGATCCGACTTCCGCCCACCGATACACGCATCTCCGTTTCTCCCGCGGACAAAACCTCCTTGCTCTCATAAAGATTAAAACAATAATCGAACATCGCCTTCGTATCGGTAAAACGTTTTTTCGAGTTTTCCGCGCCGATCATGACGGAAATCAAGCGCATATCTCCGCGCTTTGCGGTCGCCGCAAGACAAAACCCCGCTTCACTTGTATACCCTGTTTTTCCGCCGTCGCACCCGTCGTAAAAACGAATCAATTTGTTTGTATTCGTGATTTGCGTCGTTCTGCCGTCCGGATGCGCAAAGTCCTCAAGCCATACGCGGGAGAATTCATAATATTTTTCATGCGTCAACATTTCCCGGAGCATGAGAGAAACGTCTTTTGCGCAGGAATATTGCGGCTCTTTCGGCAATCCCGTACAATTCGCAAACAGTGTGTTGTCCGCGCCGAGTTCCTTCGCGCGATCATTCATACGCTCTATGAATGCGCTCTCCGAACCGCAAATCCGTTCGGCAAGCGCCACGCAGGAATCGTTTGCGGAACATACCGCCACTGTTTTCATCAGATCTTCCGCACGGTAGGAAAGATTCGATTGCAAGAAAACCTGCGAACCGCCCATTCCGGACGCGTTCTCACTGACCGTGATTTTCTCTTCATAAGAGAGTTCGCCGCGGTCCACCGCTTCGAATGAAAGCAATAGCGTCATGATTTTGCACATGCTCGCGATCGGAAGCCGTTCCGTTTCGTTTTTCGCATAGACCTGCGTACCGCTGTTATAATCGCACAAATACGCCGCTTTGCAAACGGGAGCAAGCCCTTCGTCGGCGCTTGCCTTAATTGCGGCGTTTTCCATACCGAATACCGTTCCCGCCGTTGCCGCTACGGCGAGCGATAAAGAAATAAACTTTTTCATATCCGCAGTATTTGCAGCGATTCGATTTATACTCTCCTTTACAGCAGATTTC
>JAETTR010000402.1 GCA_021768985.1 Bacillota bacterium | reverse complement strand
GTTCGACCTACCGTCCCCGCACGGACAGACCGTCCCGCCCCATGGGCGACCGTCCGCCCCGTCCCCAGGGAGACAGACCTTATCCGGGCAGACCGGGCGCTCCCGGACGTCCCGGCGTCGCGGGCGGAAAGCCCCGCGCTGGCGGAGCGGCCGCCGCGCCCGTCGTACCCAAGGAAAGCAAGACGTTTACCGCGCCTCCCAAGAAAAAGGTTTACGACAAAACCTACGTCGAAAAGAAGCCCGTCTCCAAGCGCACGCTCATCAAACAGCAGGGCATGACGGTGGAGGACTTCGACGAAAATAAGTCGGGCTACAGAAAGCTCCGTATCCCGAAAAAGCAGAAGCGCCAGGAGCTCCAGTCGGTCAAGATCGATCACGCGATTGTGACGACGCAGGAAATTCCCCTCAAAGTACTTTCCGATAAGCTCGGCATTTCCGCCGTCGAAATTTCCAAACGGCTGTTCAGGGAGGGGGTTATGAAGAGTATAAACGATTCTATCGATTGCGACAACGCGGCTTTGATCGCCGCCGATCTGGGGATCGATCTCGAATACAAGCCCGAAAAGACGGCGGAGGAAGTGTTGCAGGACGCAGTTGTGACGGAGGAGGATACTTCGAAATTGGCTGCCCGCGCCCCTGTCGTCACGGTGATGGGGCACGTCGATCACGGCAAAACCTCCCTGCTCGACAAGATACGCGCCACGTCCGTCACTGCGGGCGAAGCCGGCGGCATTACG
Organism: Bacillota bacterium; assembly: GCA_021768985.1. GTDB lineage: Bacteria > Bacillota > Clostridia > Christensenellales > Borkfalkiaceae > Gallimonas. The sequence continues at coordinate 435 of JAETTR010000402.1, read as the reverse complement.
CAGAACATCGGCGCTTATACCGTAACGGCGAAGGGCAAACAGATTACCTTTATCGACACCCCGGGTCACGCGGCCTTTACGGCCATGCGTGCGCGCGGCGCCCAGGTCACGGATATCGTGGTGCTGGTGGTGGCGGCCGACGACGGCATCATGCCTCAGACCGTCGAGGCGATCAACCACGCCAAGGCGGCAGACGTGCCCATCATCGTCGCCATGAACAAAATGGATAAATATGAAATCAATCCCGACCGCGTCAAGCAGGGATTGATCGAGCAGAACCTCGTTCCCGAGGAATGGGGCGGCGATACGATGATCGTTCCCGTTTCCGCAAAGACGGGGGAGGGGATCGACGAGCTTCTCGACGCGATCAGCCTTCAGGCGGAAATCCTCGAGCTTCGGGCCAATCCCGACCGTCAGGCCAAGGGTACGATTATC
>JAETTR010000401.1 GCA_021768985.1 Bacillota bacterium | reverse complement strand
GCGGCAAGCGCGCCGTTATTACCTTCGGAAACATCGTCGTGGCAGCGGTGAACGTGGACGATCTGACGCTTGCATAACACGCGAATTACACGGAAAAACACACGCGCGCGATCTTCCGCGCGTCCCGTGCGTTATCCGTGCGATCGAAAGAGGATACACAATAAACACAGAACAGGAAAGCGAGGTTTTCAACATGACTTTTGACATTACCACCATTATTGAAGCGCTGGCGGCGCTGATTGCCGCTATCATTTCGGCTTTTGTGATCCCGTGGATCAAAAGCAAAACTTCCGTCGCGCAGTTCGAGAAAATCAAATTGTGGGCGGAAGCCGCCGTCGAAGCCGCCGAACAGATTTACACCGGAAGCGGCAGGGGCGAAGAGAAAAAGCGCTTTGTTATTGAGTTTTTGGCAAAAAAGGGCTTCAAGATCGACGCTGACAGCTTGGACAAGCTGATCGAAGCCGCCGTTTTCAATCTTCCGTCGTACATCGGCGTTCTTGACACGACCGAGCCGGAAGGCGACTAAACCACCGATCGCGCCGCCCTTGCGCTTTTCCTCTTTCAGCAAAGCGGCTTGACGGCGGCGGGCATTCCGCCCGCTGATATGAGAAATCCCCCGCAGGGCTTCACGCCTTGCGGGGGATTTTTTTGTTTGGTTCAGACTTTCCGAAAACGAATTGTTATTTCCGCGCCGTAAATATCTTCTTTTCCGCAATGCGCTTCAATGCGCGTTACGCCGTCGCAGCGTTCGTAATTGTCCGAAATGTATTGTACGTGTTCGGCGGGGACGTATCCGGCTTTTTCGCCGTTGAGCATAACGGCAAAAGCGGGCTTCCCTTCAAATTCTTCGCGGACAAGGGTTACTTCCGCTTCTTCGTGATCGAAGGGCGCGTCCTTCCAATACAGGCGGCGAAGGATTGTTTGTCGGCTTTTCCGCCCGTCCTTAAACGTAACGCCAGCAATGTTCGTTTTGAGAAATTCAAACGGAAGTTCCGGTTCGACTGCTGGCGCACTCTTTACAGACGCGCCGCGCGCGGCGGGAGCTTCAACGCGCTTTTCCGCCGAAGCAGCGGGCGCGCCGTCCTTCGCTTTCTTGCTTTTGACGAAACCGAAAGCCGCGAGAGCGGCGGCGATTGCAATTCCGGATACGCCCGCGCCGACGTTCCCTTCGGCAAACATCGGGA
>JAETTR010000400.1 GCA_021768985.1 Bacillota bacterium | reverse complement strand
TTTCGGGCGTGGAGGGTAAGGCGATTTACAAGGGCAATTCGCAGGACGGCGTTTCGCTCATGATCAACGTGTACTGGGGCGCGGAGGAGGTGCTCGGCATGCTCGGCGTGCTCGACGAATACGGCGCGAAGGCGACCTTTTTTCTCGGCGGAAGCTGGGCGGACGACAACGTGTCGTGCGTGAAGGAGATCAAAGAGCGAGGGCACGAGATCGGTTCGCACGGGTACTTTCACCGCGATCACGACAAGCTTTCCCTTGCCGAGAACACCGAGGAGATTCGCCGCAGCGTCGAATTTCTCTCGCTTGCGGTCGGGGAGCCGATTACGCTGTTCGCGCCTCCTTCGGGCGCGTATAACGACGACACCCTCGCCGCGGCGGAGGGAATGGGGTTAAAGACGATCCTGTGGAGCCGCGATACCGTGGATTGGCGGGATAAGGACGAAGAGGTCTGTTTCACCCGCGCGACCAAGGAGATCGGCGGGGGCGATCTGATCCTGATGCACCCCATGAAGCACACGCTCGCGGCGTTGCCGCGCATTCTGAAAAATTACGCGGACCGCGGTCTGCGCGCGATTACGGTGAGCGAAAATTTAGAGTAAGACCGAGGATAAAATACATACGGGAGATACCAATGGAAAACGTACAAACAAAAAAACTCGACAACGGGATTCGGGTGATCGTCAAGCGCATGGAAGGGCTTTTGTCGGTCACAATGGGCGTGCTCGTCGGCGCGGGCGCGGCGTTCGAAACGGACGCGGAGGACGGTATTTCGCATTTTATCGAACACATGCAGTTCAAGGGCACGGACAAGCGTACCGCCTTTGAAATTTCCGACGCGTTCGACGCGCTCGGCGCGCAGGTGAACGCCTTTACGGGCAAGGACATGACCTGTTATTACGCCAAGGCGACGAGCGATCACGCGGGCGAAGCGTTCGGCTTGCTCGCCGATCTCTTTTTGAACGCGCGCTTTCCCGAAGAGGAGATGGAGCGGGAAAAGGGAGTCGTGCTCGAAGAGATCAACATGGACGAGGACACGCCCGAAGATCTCTGTCTCGATCTGCTCTCCCGCGCGGCGTTCGGTCCGGATAACTACGGCAGAAACATTCTGGGTCCCGCCGCCAACGTGAAGAAGTTCACGCGGGAGGATTTGTTCGCCTATAAAAACGAGCTCTATTGCCCCGAAAAC
>JAETTR010000399.1 GCA_021768985.1 Bacillota bacterium | reverse complement strand
GCAGGTCGCGGGCTATAAGTCGGTGGAGGTCGTCGTGGGCGAAAACGGTATCGAAACGCCGATCGTATTCGAGTACGACGGGTTCACGATGTTGCCTCCGGAGCACGATGTGAGCTCGCACGATTTCTCGCAAATCAACGAGGGTGTCATCAAAGTTAACACCGGCGAAAAGACCGGCTCGACCATGGACATCATAACAAAAGACAGTTACGAAGGCGACTTGGCGGTTACGATCAAAGCGAATAAAGTAAGCGGCGGTGACATTCAAGGCTTGGTTTTGAAATTTACGGACGGTTCCTATGCGATCTTCAATGTGCATATAGGAGAGAAAAGCGTGCAATTCAGACCCAAGCTGTGGGACATGACCTCTGTTTGGGGACATGAGAGACCGGACGGAAGCGACAACTGGATCGAGTTTAAAAACGTGGTCACGGATGCCGACAGACAAAAATTCGAGAACGGCGGAATCGATTTGACGCTTGTCAAAGAGGACGGTGTGCTCTACGCATTCCTCGACGGAAGATTTATCGGTCGGCAAGAGCTGCCCGAAGCGCGTAAAAACGATAAAGTTCAGATCGGTTTCTTTTCATTCGACACGAAGCTGAACGCAAGCTGGAATTTCACGATCACGCAAACGCTTCCTTCGCTTGCAAGCACGGTCGAGCTTGAAAAGCACGTGCCCGAAGGCGCAACGGGCGTTGAGGTCGCGCTCGACAAGACGGAATATACGTTAGGAGACATCGTTACGCTTACCGTAACGCTTCCCGCAGAGGGTTATGTCGTCAGCGCGATCACGGTGAACGGACAATCCGCAATCGATCGGTTCTCGAACGGGAACTTAACGTTCACGGCAATGCAGGCGGAAAACACCGTTGCCGTTACGGTGATTGCGGCAGCTTTCGCCGACGTGAACGTTGCAGTTACGGGCAAGAAATACGACGTGAGCGGCAGTTCGATTGCAAACGGCACGACGGTCACCTTAAAGGGTCAGGGCGGTTTAGCGGACGTTACGTTTACGGTAACGGACGGACAGATTACCAAACAAAACGTCGTTCAGGGCACCTATACGGCGCAGGTCGCGGGCTATAAGTCGGTGGAGGTCGTCGTGGGCGAAAACGGTATCGAAACGCCGATCGTATTCGAGTACGACGGGTTCACGATGTTGCCTCCGGAGCACGATGTGAGCT
>JAETTR010000398.1 GCA_021768985.1 Bacillota bacterium | reverse complement strand
AATATCCACCACATGGCAGATTGCGCGCGTGCGCTCGATATGGCGCAGGAAATCGTGCCCGAGCCCCGCGCCCTCCGCCGCGCCCTCGATGAGCCCCGGAATATCCGCCGCTACGAAAGACTTTTCGTAACAGCGCACCACGCCGAGATTGGGTGAGAGGGTGGTGAAATGATAATCTGCAATCTTCGGTTTTGCCGCCGAAATTTTGGAGAGCAGCGTGCTCTTGCCCACATTGGGAAAGCCTACGAGCCCGACGTCGGCGATCACCTTCATTTCGAGCACGAGGGAATGCGCCTTTACCCGCACCCCCTTCTGCGCGAAATTGGGCGCGTGCCGGCGCGCCGTGGTAAAGCGGACGTTTCCCTTGCCGCCCCTGCCGCCTTCGAGAATGCGGATCTTTTCGCCGTCCTCGAACACGTCGCAGATCACCTTTCCGCTCTCGTAATCCTTGACGAGGGTGCCGAGCGGAACCTTAATCACGATATCCTTCCCGCTCTTGCCGCTGCATTGATTGGTGCCGCCGCGCTCGCCGTTTTCGGCAAAATATTTCGATGTAAAGCGGAAGGACAGCAGATCGTTCATGTCCTTATCGCCGAGGAAATACACGCTTCCGCCGTTGCCGCCATCACCGCCGTCCGGTCCGCATGCGGGCTTTCCCTTATACGCTTTGAAGGAATTCATGCCGTCGCCGCCGTCGCCCGCCTTGACGGTTATTCTCACTTTATCGGTAAAAACCTTGGTATCCATGCCGTTAGTATAACAAATCCGCAAAAAAAAGGCAAGAGTTTGTTTCTCCCCGCAACGTTTTTCCGAAAACTTGTTACAATCCCGCAAAAGCGTGGTATATTATATATGAGGTAATCTATTATGTACTATTATCTTTTATTCCTTTTGATCTTACTTCCCTTCCTCGCCTTCTCGGGCTGGGCGAGCGCAAAGGTAAGCTCCACCTACTCCGCGTTCGACAAAGTGGGTAACCGCGCCTGCATGACGGGTTACGACGCCGCCGTCAGACTGATGAAGAACCGCGGCGTGGAAGGGATTTCGGTAAACCGCGTCAACGGGAAACTGACCGATCACTACGACCCCGTCAAAAAGAAAGTCAACCTTTCCATGAGCACTTACGGAAGCGCATCGGTCGCAAGCGTGGCGGTTGCGGCGCACGAGATCGGGCACGTCATGCAGAAAC
>JAETTR010000015.1 GCA_021768985.1 Bacillota bacterium | reverse complement strand
GCGCTCATGGTGTACAGACTCACAATGCTCGCGGCAAACACCGACGAAGCGACCATATTCACCGCCGACGGATAGGCAAGCACGCACAGCGTGATCCAGACGGCGAGCCCGAACGCCCCGCCCACGATATGCGAAACGGCGTTGAAAATCTCCTCGCCCTTCGTATAAAAAGAGGAAAATCCCTTCTTGCGTTCGGAAGGTACGTTCGCTTTTCCTTTCAAAACTATCGCATCCATAATGCTACCTCGCTCGCGAAATTTCGCTTACATTTTCAGTATAGCCAAATACGCGCAAAAAGGAAACCTATTCCGCCGAATTTCCATCCTACTCTTTTTTCGACCGTTTCCACTGCCGAAAAACCCGATTCTACTCGAAAAACGCCCCGCTCTACTCACGGTAGAGCGGGGTTTACAGGCGTTTGAACGCCATTTTACACTTTCACGATAATGCGCGTATCGCCCTCGATCGCCTCGAACAGCACGAATCCGCCGCATCTTTTTTTATACGCCTTCAATTCCCGCGCGATCTCGCCGCCGCAAGCGGAAATCAGCTCGGAAGTCCGTTCGTCCTTCCCGCGCTTTAACATACGAAGCGCGAATTCGATTCCCACGGGCAATTTCAGACGGAACCTGCCGTGAACGAACGTTACCGTCATTCCACCCACACCTCGATTTTACTGCCGTCCGCGCTCCCCGCTTCCATCAGCTTGCCCATACAGCCGATCTGCACGAGCGACACGATCTGCGCGAAATCGATCTTGGAAAGTAGCTCCATGCCGCCCTTCTGCGCGCCCGCGCGCTCCATGATCTTCTCGTTTTTCAAAAGGATCTCCGCCACCGACAGCGGAAGATTGAGATTCATTTTATCCCCGTCGTCGCTGATCGCGCGCACTTTTAAAAGCATTTTCGAGATATCCACCGTATCCGGATTCACCGCCACCGTTTCGGCGCGGCGCACGCCGAGCAGTTCGTCCGTCGTCTTATGAAAGAGCTCGGCAAGGCGCGGCAAAAGCGAGATGTCGGGCGCGGTCAGATCGTTCTCCCACTTGCTCACCGCCTGCGCCGATACCGAACATTTTTCGGCGAGCTGTTCCTGCGTCATGCCGTTTTCCTTGCGGAACGCGGCGATTCTTTCTCCCAAAGTCTGCATTCTGAATTCCTCCGTTTTTATTGTTCGGGTATATGATACCGCATTTTTACGGAAATTTCCACCGACGAACGGTTGAACCGACCCGCCTATCCGTTGAAAAAAACCCAACCAAAGGTTGAGTTTTCCGTTATTTTAACGACGACACGAGGACAATGACGCCGATCGCAACCGCAAGCCCTACGAGAAACAAGACCGTACGGATCTTTTTCAGTCTGCCCTCTTCCATCGGCTGATAGCCGCGCGGCGTGAGCTTGCCCTTGCAGTGGGGACATTCCGTCATGTGGTCGAGCGCGTTCTTCCCGCAGTGCGGGCAGATGACGGTATGCTTCTCCATGCGCGCTTCCCGTTTGGCGATTCTCCGATCCTCGCGTTCCGCTTTTTTCTGTTCTCTTTCTTCGCTTAACTTGCTCATGACTGCATTATAGCACGGTTCGCGGAAAAAGGCAAACGAAACTTCACGGATAAAGCGCAACCTCCTCTACCCGCTTTGCGGGAGGGCGACCTCTCCGTTACAGCCATTTTGCTTCCCGCCCTACCAATTCGTCGAGCGAAATGCCGAAAAAATCCGCGAGCACGATACAGTCCTCTATCGAAGGAGAATGCTTTCCGCATTCATAATAACTGATTTGCGATTGCGTAATTCCCGTTGCTTTCGCCAATGCTTTTTGCGTAAGCTCAAATTCCTTACGAAGTTGTTTCAGCTCTTTTCCGAACGATTTCATACCGCACTCCTTCGAAATCTTGCAGATATATTTTACAAAACAATCGTAATTTTCGTACGTTTATTAACTTGTTTGTAAAAAGAAACGGCGGAAAATTCCGCCGTTTCTTTTATCGTTCGATTGGGTTACATGCTTTCGTGAATGGTGCGGGAGATGACGTCGTCCTGCTGCTGCTTGGTGAGCTTGATGAAATTGACGGCGTAACCGCTGACGCGAATGGTGAGCTGGGGATATTTCTCGGGGTGTGCCTGCGCGTCCAGCAACGTATCGCGGTTGAACACGTTTACGTTTAAATGGTGCCCGCCGCCCGCCATATATCCGTCGAGCATGGTAACGAGATTTTCTTTCTGCGCTTCGAGCTCTTTCCCGAGGGAGTGCGGCGTGATGCTGAACGTATTCGAAATCCCGTCGCGCGAATATTCGTAAGGCAGCTTCGCGACCGATTCGAGGGAAGCGAGCGCGCCGTTCGAATCCCGTCCGTGCATGGGGTTTGCGCCGGGCGCGAGCGGTTCCCCCGCCCTTCTGCCGTCTGGCGTGTTGCCCGTGTTCTTGCCGTACACCACGTTCGAAGTGATCGTCAGAATGGAAGTCGTCGCGACCGATTCGCGGTAGGTCTTGTGACTTGCAATCTTGTTCATAAACGTTTTCACGAGCCAGACCGCAAGCTCGTCCACGCGGTCGTCGTTGTTGCCGTATTTGGGGAAATCCCCTTCGATTCTGAAATCGGTCACGATGCCGAATTCGTTGCGTACGGGGTACACCTTGGCGTATTTAATCGCGGAAAGGCTGTCCGCCGCGCAGGAGAGCCCCGCGATACCCGTGGCGAAGAACCGACGCACTTGGGTGTCGTGCAACGCCATTTCAAGCGCCTCGTAGCTGTATTTGTCGTGCATGTAGTGAATGACGTTGAGCACGTTCACGTACAGCCCCGCGAGCCAGGTCATCATTTCGTCGTACTTCTTCAACACCTCGTCGAAGTCGAGCGCGCCGTCGCCCGTGATCGGTTCGAACTCGGGGGAGACCTGCAAGGGCAGACCCGTCTTTTTGTCCTTCACGAGCTCGTCCTTGCCGCCGTTGATCGCGTACAGCAGGCACTTTGCCAAATTGGCGCGCGCGCCGAAGAACTGCATGTCCTTTCCCACGCGCATACAGGAAACGCAACAGGCGATGCAATAATCGTCGCCCATTTCGGGGCGCATCAGATCGTCGCTCTCGTACTGGATCGCCGAAGTTTTTACCGAAGTTTCGGCGCAGAACTTTTTAAAGTTTTCGGGCAGGTCCTTCGACCAGAGCACGGTGAGGTTGGGCTCGGGCGCGGGACCGAGGTTGACGAGGGTGTGCAGAATGCGGAAGCTGTTTTTCGTTACGAGCGTTCTGCCGTCCACCCCCATACCGCCGATCGATTCGGTGACCCACGTGGGATCGCCGCTGAACAGCGCGTTGTATTCCTTGGTGCGCATGAATTTCACGACGCGGAGCTTCATCACGAAGTGATCCATCAGCTCCTGCGCCTCCAACTCGGTAATGACGCCCTCGTCCAGATCGCGCTGGATATAGATATCGAGGAAGGTGGAGTTCCTGCCGATGCTCATTGCCGCGCCGTTCTGATCCTTCACGGCGGCAAGATACCCGAAGTACAGCCATTGCACCGCTTCTTTCGCGTTCGCGGCGGGCGCGGAGATATCGTAGCCGTATTCCGCCGCCATCTCTTTGAGCGCCTTTAACGCCTTGATCTGCTCGGAGAGCTCCTCTCTGTCGCGGATCTTGTCGGGCGTCATGTCGCCGTCGCGCAGAAGCTTGTCCTCTTCCTTCTTGCGGATCAGATAATCCACCCCGTACAGCGCGACGCGGCGGTAATCGCCCACGATTCTGCCCCGCCCGTAGGTATCGGGCAAGCCCGTTAAAATATGCGCCGTGCGGGCGCGCCGCATTTCGGGGGTGTACGCGTCGTACACGCCGTCGTTGTGCGTCTTGCGATAGGTGCAGATATCCTTGACCCGCGGGCTGAGCGCGTAGCCGTACATATTCAGCGATTCCTCCGCCATGCGGATTCCGCCGAAGGGAAGAAGCCCGCGCTTGAAGGGCGCGTCCGTCTGCAGTCCCACGATCTTTTCCAGATTTTTATCGAAATATCCCGCCTTGTGGCTGTTCACGCGGGAAATGACCTCGGTGTCCGCGTCGTACACGCCGCCGCGGGCGCGCTCTTCGCGCGACAGCTCGAGCACCTGCTCCCAGAGCTTCGCCGTCGCCTCGGTTGCGGGAGCGAGGAATGCGCCGTCGCCCTCGTACGGGGTATAATTGCGCTGAATAAAATCGCGCACGTTGATCTCATCGCTCCATTTTCCGCGCTCGAATCCGCGCCACTCTCTTTCGTTCATATCTATTTCTCCTACCTCTCGTATCGTAATTTATTTCGGATTCCCCCGTTCAAGGGGAATGGGTAAAACTACTCCGTTAAAATCCGCCGCGCGTTCTCCACGCGCTCCTTGGTCGGAGTCGGCGTGCCCTTCAACGGGTATCCGATCCCCAGCTTTTCGTACTTCGCTTCTCCCATCGTGTGATAGGGCAACACTTCCACCCGCTCCACCGTATCCAGCGTATCGATAAATTTCCGCAATCTGCGCAATGCGCCGTCGTCGTCCGTAATCCCCGGAACGAGCACGTGGCGAATCCAGACGGGTTTTCTGATCCCGCTCAAATACCTTGCAAACGCGCGAGGCGCTTCCCCGCTGCAACCCGTCAGCGCGACGTGCGCTTCCTCGTCGATATGCTTGATATCGAGCAGAACGAGATCGGTCAGCGCAATCAGCTTCGCGTACCGTTCGTCCGATTCCCGAAAACAGATCCCCGAAGTATCCAGACAGGTATGAATCCCTTCCGACTTCAAAATTGCGAACAGCTCCGCAAAAAATTCGGGTTGAAGCATGGGCTCGCCGCCCGAAACGGTCACGCCGCCCTTTTGCCCGAAGTACCCGCGGTACCGCAAAACCTCTTTTGCAAGCTCTTCCGCCGAAATCTCTCTTCCGCCCTCCCCCCAGGTGTCGGGGTTATGGCAATATTTGCAACGCATGGGACAGCCCTGCGCAAACACGACGAAGCGGATTCCCGGTCCGTCTACCGTGCCGAACGATTCCAGCGAATGAATTCTACCCATTTCTTTCCATTCCGACCCCGATGAGATAATAAAAGGACAGTTTCCGCATGAAAAACTGCCCAGACGAACGGCTTAAAACGCTCTTTCGGTTCCACGCGGTTCCCCGCCTTGCTCGTCAGTCGCCGAAGAGTTTTTCGAATGTGTCCATATCATATCACCCTGCGCGCGACTTGTCAAGAAAAATCCGCTATATTTTCCGAAATATTTTTTAAAAACCACTAAATATTGTGTTTTTTGTGATTTTTCATACAAAATATGGTAAAATCGGGACTTTCCGCCACAAGATATGGCCTCTCCCGCCGAAAAGAGCGCGAAAGCCCGTCAAACAAAGGCGATCCGAAATATTTATTTTAATAAAATCTAAAATATTATAGTTATTTTAGATCAAAATCGACAGTTTTTTCACGTTTTATGCCGATTTATTTTATTTTTTCAAAAAATTTGTCAAGCATTATCATTTTTAAATGTGACAAGAATTTTTCCAAACTTCTCTTGACGGTTTTTGTACAATCATTTATAATGTTATATGTAAACATAAATGTTTGCTTTAACTTGCCCTTTTGGGAGAGTGGTTGTTCGCACTGTGATTTTCAAGCTTCTCATTTATCCCCCCAGATTTAACGAAACTCGGTAATACATTGTGATAGATTGCTCTTTAATAAAATCCCCTCCTTCTCGTAGAAGGGGGGGATTATTTTTTATTTTCTTTTTTACCGCAGTTCCGCGCCGAGCTTATATTTCAGATTCCCCAGGATTTTGTTGAAGAACCCGTCCACCGCCTCGGGCGAAAGCGGCTTTTCCGCCTTTTCGTCGGGCGAGAAGGTGATGCGGAGCGCCATGCTCTTTTTCTCCTTGCCGAGCTTGTCGCTGCGGTAAACGTCGAACAGCTCCGCTTCCTTCGCCGCCTTGCAGGCGTGGAGAATGCATTCCCGCACCTGCGCGCAGGTCACCTCTTCCGCCACGACGACGGCGATATCCCGCTCCACGTCGGGGAATTTATTCGGATTACGGTAGGTAATATCTTTGGCGAATTTCTTCGAAAGCGCGCGATAATCGAGCTCGCACAGATAGACTTTCTTTTCGAGCGCGAGTTCGGCGGCGATTTCGGGGTGCAGTTCCCCGAGGTATCCGACCTCTTTTTCGCCCAGCTTTACGATTGCGGTGATTCCGGGGTGCAGGAAGGGCTTGCTTCCCTTTTCATACGTCAGATTCAATCCGAACGCTTCGGCGATCGCTTCCGTCGCGCCCTTCAAATCGAAGAAATCCCCCTCGCCCCAGAGTCCGATGACGCAGGTTTTCCGCTCGTCGGGCAACGCTTTCAACGGCAGTTCTTCGGCGAGGAATACGTTCGCGAGCTCGAAGAGTCCGCCCGATTCGTTGCCGCGCCGCACATTGCGCACGATATTTTGCAGCATGGTGGGAATCAGCGTGGTGCGCATCACCGAAAGGTCCTCGCCGATCGGGTTGCGGATGGTCACCGCGCGGCGTTCGGGCGCGTCCGCGGGAAAACGCAGCAAATCGAAATCCCTGGGCGAAGAGAAGGAATAGTTGCAGGCTTCGTAAAATCCCTGACGCGCAAGAACGTTCTTGAATTTCAGCTCCTGCTTTTGCGCGGTCGTCAGTCCGCCCCGCGTAACCGTCGCGTTTTCGAGGAAAGCGGGCTGAATGTGCTCGTACCCGTAGGAGCGGATCACCTCCTCCGCAAGATCCGCCCAACCGTCGACGTCCTCCCGCCAGAGGGGCACGCCGACGACGAGCTTCCCGTTTTTTCCGTCTTTATGCACGGCGAACTGCAAGCGGGTCAGAACGGCGATCACCTCCTCTTCCGGCACCTCGATTCCGAGCAACGCGTTGATCTGCGCGCAATCGGTCGTCACGATCTTCGGCGTGAGATCGGCGTTCAGCACGTCCGTTCCGTAGTCCGTCGGTTTGCCGCACCCGAGCTCTTCCACCAGATGCAACGCGCGTTTCATGGCGATTTCGGGAGTAGAAGCGTCCACCCCCTTCTCGAACCGTGCGGAGGATTCGCTCCGCTGACCGAGCGCGCGGGAGGTCTTGCGCACGCTGTCGCGGGCGAACTTTGCCGCCTCGAAGAACACTTCCGTCGTGTCCGGCTTGATTTCGCTGTTCAATCCGCCCATGATCCCCGCGAGCGCGACGCCGCGCTCCCGATCGCAAACCAACAGATTTTCGGGCGTAAGGGTAAATTCTTTTTCGTCGAGGGTGACGATCTTCTCCCCCGCTTCGGCGCGCCGCACGACGATCTCGCCGCCGCGCAGGTACGAGCGGTCGAACGCGTGCATGGGCTGACCCATTTCCAGAAGCACGAAATTGGTGATATCGACGATATCGGAGATACTGCGGATCCCGCACAATGCCAGACGGCGGCGCAGCCACTGCGGCGATCTGCCGATCTTTACGTCGGTCACGAAATGCCCGACGTAGCGGGGGCAGAGCGCGGGTTCTTTTACCGTAACGGGAATTTTCACGTCCGTCTTGACGGGCGTGAAATCGAGCGCGGGAAATTTCAAGGGAGTGCGAAGAATCGCCGCGACCTCGCGCGCCATGCCCAGAACGCTCTGGCAATCGGGGCGGTTGGCGGTGACGGCGATGTCGAACAGCCAGTCGTCGAGCCCGACGATCTCGCGGATATCCTGCCCCAAAACCGCGTCCTCTTCGCGCAGAATGAGAATGCCGTTCACCTCGGCGCCGTCGTAAAAGTCGTCGTTGATGCCGAGCTCCTCGCCCGAACAGAACATGCCCTCGGAAGCGACGCCGCGGAGTTTCCCGTTCTTGATCTTCTGAATCCCGCCCTCGTGGAGCACGGTCGCGCCGTCGAGCGCGCAGGGCACGAGCGCGCCCTCGAACACGTTCGTCGCGGCGGTGCAAATCTGCTTTTCGCCGTACTTGCCGCAATCGACCTTGCAGACGGTGAGCCGATCCGCGTCGGGGTGCTTTTCGCACTTTGTGATTCTGCCCGCGACGACCCCCGTCACGTCCTTTCCGAGTCGGGTGAGCTCCTCGACCTCGAACCCGCAGGAAAAGAGTTTATTCTGTAATTCTTCGGCGGAAACGCCGATCTCCACGTAATCTTTTAACCAACACAAAGGGATTAACATATTCTTTTACTCCTGAAACTGTTTTAAGAAGCGCACGTCGTTTTCGGTGAGCAGTTTGATGTTGTTGATGCCGTATTTCAGCATGGCGATCCGCTCGATCCCCATGCCGAAGGCGAAGCCCGTATACTCTTCGGGATCGATTCCGCAGTTTTCGAGCACGCGCCGGTTCACCATACCCGCGCCGAGCACCTCGATCCAGCCCGTGCCCTTGCAGAGCGAGCAGCCCTTTCCGCCGCACGCCGCGCACGAAACGTCCACCTCGACCGAAGGCTCGGTAAAGGGGAAGTAGCTGGGGCGCAGACGGGTCTTGCTCGTCTCCGAGAACATGACGCGGGCGAACTCGTCGAGCATTCCCTGCAAGTCGCACAGCGTGATTCCCTTGTCCACGACGAGCCCTTCCATCTGATGGAACATGGGCGAATGGGTCGCGTCGTCGTCCGAACGGAACACCCGTCCGGGAGAGAGCACCTTGATGGGCGGCTTTTTATGTTCCATAACGCGGATCTGTCCCGCGCTCGTCTGCGTGCGGAGCAGAAACTCTTCGGTCACGTAAAAGGTATCCTGCATATCCCGCGCGGGGTGATCGGCGGGCGTGTTGAGCGCGGTGAAATTATAATAATCGCTCTCGATTTCGGGTCCCTCGTACACCTCGAAGCCCATGCCCGCAAAGATATCGATCAGCTGATTTTTCACCCGCGTGACGGGGTGTAACGCGCCCGCGGCGCGGCGGCGACCCGGCATGGTGACGTCGAGGTTCTCGCCCGCGAGCTTCTCCTCCATCTCCTTGCGTTTCAGGCTTTCTTCGCGCGCGGCGAATTTCGCTTCGAGCGCTTCGCGCAGCTCGTTCACCTTTTTGCCAAACGCGGGGCGAAGCTCCGCGGCGATCTCGCGCATACCTTTCAGAAGCGCGGTCACCTTGCCCGTGCGCCCGAGGAATTTCATTTTTACCTCGTACAGCGCGCGGCTGTCCGAAGCGGCTTCCGCCTCCTTTACCGCCTCTTCTACGATCTTTTCGGTATCTTCCATATATAACCTCCGATATGGTTTTTTACGATTTTCCGGTTACAAGCTTTTCCGCGAGGAAGGTTGCCTTCCGCTGCGGGACTCAATTTGCCGCACACTTACGGCTTACCGACTTGGGATAGAACGGTTCCACGCTCCTGCTACCGAATTGAAACAACAAAGTTACAAGCTCACGGAAATTCTTTTCGCAGAAAAGAATTTCGTGAATAAAAGAATTTCTTGAATAAAAAACCGCCCCGTGCTTTTGTTAAGCACAGGGCGGAAATTTCCGCGGTACCACCTGAATTCACGCACGCAAACCGTGCGCCTTATTGCCCTTTAACGCAGGGATACGGCTCCGCTTGAGGTTCGTTTCGGCGGGCGGCTCGCGGGGGAATACCGCACTCCGTTCCCGAAAAACCTTTCAGCCTGCGGGTTTTTCTCTCTGGGGGGAAGCTCCGAATGCGTCTGTTCCGCTTGATCGCCTGATTTACGGCTATTATAGCCTTCTTTTTTGAAAATGTCAAACGATTTCGGTCTGAAAATCCGTTTACTCCATCTGAATCCGACGGAGCAGAGAATCGTTCCCGATCGCTCTGCCGCCGCCCAGCACGACGGACATCTGCGGATCGCCCACGGCGAGCGCGTCCATTTGCAGCTTATCCGAAATATAATCGGCAAAGCCCGCGAGATTGCACACCCCGCCCGAGAGGATCACACCGTTTTTGCACATCGCCGCCGAAACCTCGGCGGGCAGCTTTTGCAACAGCAGCTCGGCGTATTCGATGATTTTATCCACGTAAATGCGGATCGGGAAGAGAATATCCTCCGAACAGACGGCGACGGAGCGCGGTTTGCCCGTCGCGACGTCCCGACCGTTTACGATCATGCTCTGATTGTCGTTGGCGATCAGACTGCCTACGGAATTTTTGAGCTTTTCGCTCGTGAGCGCGCCGATTTTCAGATTGAAATTTTCGGCGATATGGTCGATGATATGAATGTCCATATTGTTCCCGCCCACGTTCATGGTCACACCCGCGATCATTCCGTCGAGCGAGAACGCCGCGGACGAGGTTTTGCCCGCGCCGATATCGATCGCGAACACGGGATTGGACTCCGAAAGCGGGATATCCTGCCCGAGCGCGGCAAGATAGGGCGCTTCGACGAAGCCGATGCGGGCGATCCCCGCCGATTTCGCCACGCGGTAATACTTCTCGCGGGAGGAAGCGGGGCAAGCGCAAGGAACGCAGAACACCGCGTCGACCGAGGAGCGGCGCACGATTTTACCCAGGCAATATTCGAGATACGCCGCCATGCAACGCTCGTTCACGATCTCCCCTTCGAACACGGGGAACACGACCTCCGTCAGATCGGCGGTCTTGCCGAGCAAGCGCTTCGCCTCGTTGCCGAAGGCGCGGATCTCTCCCGTATCCTTCTGCACGGTGACGCAAGTCGCCTCGGCGAACACGATCCCGCTCCCGATTCTGTAAATTTTCGTTACCGACGTACCCACGTCGATCGCAAGTTTCAGCATTTGTAACTCCTAAATTGTGTTTCAGAGGATTCCGTTCAACAATTCCCGCACCGTCTCCACAGGCAGACCGACCACGTTTTCGTAACCGCCTTCGTACGATCTGACGAGCGGAAAGCCGTCCTGAATTCCGTACGCGCCCGCTTTGTCCATGGGAAGCCCGCTCGCGACGTACCGCGCGATCAGCTCCTCGCCGAGCGGGAAAAACGCCACCTTCGTCTCCGCGACGGCGGATCTCCGAATCCCGCGCGCAAGCACGCACACGCCCGTGAACACCGAATGCGTCCGTCCGCTCAACGCGCGGAGCATTTCCTTTGCGTCCGCCCCGTCCTTCGGCTTGCCGAGAATCCGCCCTTCGAGCGAAACCACGGTGTCCGCGCCGAGCACGACCGCGTCGGGGAAGCGCGAGAATACCTCTTTCGCCTTTTCGCAGGCAAAATATTCCGCCGTTTCGTATGCGGAAAGCCCTCTTGCCCGTTCCTCGAACATAGAGGGCTCCACCGTAAAATCAGTCGTAATTTGCGCAAGCAGTTCCCGTCTGCGCGGAGAAGCGCTTGCAAGAATCAGCTTGTTTTGCATCAAAGAATTTCCAGATTCTTTTTGAACGCGCGCTTGAATTCGCCGCCCGCCGCCATTGCCTGACGAATCTCGAGCGCGGCGTCGCCCGCGAGCTCCGTTTTCATGATCACGGAATCACCCAGCACGTCGCAGTTGATGCCCTTGATGACGCCCTGCCCGCTTCTGTCCAGCGCCTCGCCGATGCGGAGCAGCACGCCGAGCTTGCGCACGACGTCGATGTCCTCATCGGACACGATATCCTTGTACTTCGCCCAGTCGGCGGGAGACAGATCCTCCTTGCGGTGGCACCCCGCGACGAACGCCGCCAACACGATTTCGCGGTGAGACGCGCCGTAGATCGCCGAATTCAGAATCATATAGCGACTGTGCTTCTGGTTGTTGTAGTAGCGCACCTGCAAGCCGCAGTCGTGCAGACTCGCCGCAATTTTCAGCACCTTCAAGTAGATGCGCGGGAATTTATGCAGAACGCGGAGCTGTTTGAAGAGCTGGATCGAGAGATGCACCACGTTTTCGACGTGCGCCATATTGCACCCGTAGTAACGGACGAGGGTGGCGAGGGAATAGCTCATGACGTCGGAAATCGGGCGTTCGAGGGTGAGCGGGATCGCCTGATTGAACATGATCCCCTCCCGAAGTCCGCAACCGCCGATCGTGAACGATTCGATGTGCATGTAATCGGTGAACGATTTGATGATGGCGAGCGCGGCGGGCATGATGTCCGCGCGGGCGGGCGAAAGCCCGCGGATCCGCTTGCGCTTTTCCACGTCCAGAACGCGCACCATCTCGTAAATCGAGCGGAAATCCTCGGTTGCGAACGTGTAGTTGTGCACCACGTTGAGGGGGTATTTGCGCACGATCTTGTGAATTTTATAGAGATTGCGGAAGGACCCGCCCACGCCGATCAGCGGGGTGTCCGGATCGACCTCTTCGAGCCATTCCACCTTTTTGAACTGTTCCGTGAAGAACTCTTCGATCCGCTCCGTCTGTTCCTTGGGAGATACGCCCTCGTCGTTGAACAAATCGGTCAGCGTGACCGCGCCGAACGCAAGCGTCGCGTAGTGCAAAATACAACGGCGGTTGTAATAGATCACTTTCGTACTTCCGCCGCCGATTTCGAGAATCAGCCCCTTGGGCATGTCCATCGAGTTAATGACTCCGCGGTAAACGAGCGTCGCCTCCTCCTCTTCGGAGAGCACCGACACGCGGATCCCGCAGGTCGCCTGAATCTCGTCGAGGAAAGACCGCTGATTTTTGGCGCGGCGCACCGCCGCCGTCGCCACCGAAATAATCCGTTCCACTCCGCTCGCGTCGCAAAGGCGCTTGAACATTTTCAGCGTTTTAATCGTTTCCGCCACCCGCTGGGGCTTTAAAAACCCGTCGCGGTCCATATCCTGCCCGAGCCGCACGCTCTCCTTCAGCTCGTCCACGACCATGAAGTGCCCGTCGCCGATCAGTTCGACGATCACGAGCCGCGCGGAATTCGAGCCCAAATCGATAATCCCAATTTTTTCCATTTTTTCTGTTCCTTCCGTATATTATTCGCCCGCCCGGCTCCCTTGCCGCGACGGCGTAGAAATGCAAACCCATATTTTCCCCTATTTTATACACTATTTTACCACGGGAAAACCGATTTGTCCATACCCTTTTGAAAAATAATTGGCGATTTTTAAAAAAATTTATGACGAAATTTCCGCTTTTCCGACCTTTTGCTCCCTTTTCCTGCAATCGAGCGCCGACTTGAACTGTAAAAAGGAAAGCGCGACGAGAAAGACGCCGAACCCCTTTTTCAGCGCCCCCGCGGGCAGATACGCCGCGAGCAGCGACCCGAGCACCGAGAACACGAGCGCGGGCAGAATCAGCGGCAGGAGCCCGTCCTTTGCGAGCAATCCGTTCTTTGCGTGAATGCCGAGCGCGATGCCCGCCATGGGCAGGAAAGCAAGCAGATTGATCCCCTGCGCCGCGCTCTGCTCCACGCCGCAAAAGATCGTAAGCAACGGAATGAGCGCCGTGCCGCCGCCCATGCCCATTCCGCCGAGCACCCCGCCCGCGAACCCGCACAGCATGAATACGATAAACGCCATTACAGCACCAGCCTGATACCCGCGGCGAGCATGAGCGCGGCGAACAGAAAGGTGACGGAGGACGCCGAAACGGACGGCAGAATGCGCGCGCCGACGATTCCGCCCAGAAACACGCCGATCGCGACGGGCAAAAAGATCGCGAGCGGCACCAGCCCGAACCAGAGATACACCGCGCCGCTCACCACGCAGGCGGGAAGAATGACCGCGATCGCCGTCGCGTGCGCCCGGTTGGCGGGAAGAAACGCCGCGCGTTCGAGAACGGGCACGGCGATCATGCCTCCGCCGCCCCCGAACAATCCGTTCGCCGTACCCGTGAGCGCGCCGCCGCCCGCATACCGAAAAAACTTGTGCATATTCCTCTCCTTATCCAAATGGAGTTTGTGATAAACGGAAAAAAATTTACCTTTTTTTCGGATTTCACGCGGAATTGCTTGCGTATCCGAACGTTTTATATTAAAATAGAGAAGTATCGCTACAAAAAACTCAACGGGCGCAATACACGCATTCGTATGCCGCCCGTAAAACAAGGAAGACTTATGGCTGAATTTTTTTTGAAAGGAAACCGCAGAAAACGCACCGTTACGGCGCTTTCGATCGCGCTGTCGCTCACGCTCGGCATGGGCGCGCTTTCGGCGTGCGGAGGAACGAAGAAGGACGAAGAGGACGATGAACCGGAC
>JAETTR010000397.1 GCA_021768985.1 Bacillota bacterium | reverse complement strand
ACCGTGACCGTCGGTTCCCCCGTGTTGTCTACGCTCAACGACAGAGCGATTTCCTTTTGCTTGATCTTGAATTTGAAAACCCGCGTCTGCGCCGTTTCTCCGCGCGTAGAGTCAGGAGTTCCGCTCCATTTCTTTCCGCTCGGCAGCGTGACCGCCACTTCGTAATCCCCCGCGTCGATCATGTTCGTAACTTCGCAAGCCGTTCCGCCTTTAAAGCCTTTATTATCCGCCGACAGTCCTTTATAGTACTTGACTGTAACACCCGTAGCGGGCGCACCCGTTCCATTCGGATCATAGATCGATTTGACATACCAACTCGGCGAATAAGTCTGCGGAAACGTGCTCGCATCGGTTACTTTCGCAACACTGTTCAAGTCCTGCTTCTGTCCGGTGTAAACGGGTTCCAAACCGCTCTCATAGTCAGGCGCTTCGTAAACGGAATCCGCATAAGCGTCTTTCAGATTTAAATGAAGCGCGGGACGCACGCAACCGGGCTGATCGATCGCCATTGTGTCGCCTGATACGCCGGCTTGTTGCGACACCTTAATCAAAACTTTATTACTGTCGTTTGTAGGTTGACAGGCGGAATGATGCATGGTTTTTTGCGCGGCATAATCAACGTCGCCGGGCGTATAGCAATTCTGTGACGATAAATCCTCGGTGGCAACCAACCAAATGGGATCGTTCGTCCAGTCCGTCGTATAATAAGCCGCCCCCGGTCCGGTATAACCCTTGGAATTCGGATACGCGCGTTCCGTCATTTGCCAACTGACTTGACTCGGCGCAACCAAATAATTCTGCAACCGTCCGCCGTTCGTAAAATCCACGAATTTGTTCTTTGTTTTATCGGACGTAGGATACGTTCCGTAACTCGGAGTCAGTTTTTGCGGATAACCGCCGTACAACCCGTCCCATGATGCATACTGCCCGCCGATATTCAGAACAACGGTACGCACATAGCTTGTATCGTAGTTATTCGCATAGACGTTGGTCCCGTTATAAGAAAAGGTAGAACCGCGGTTCGTCGGGTAAGTTCCGTCCGTAAACGAACTCACGCTCTGTTCCGTTCCGCCGTCGTTCAACGAATCCGCAAGCCAAAGCGTTAGAATCGGCGCGCCGCCCGCATAGGAAATCGCAATCGGCGACCACTGCAACGGTCTGTATTGCCCGTTCACGTAATAAGTGCCGAACTCGATGATTCTCGAAGCA
>JAETTR010000396.1 GCA_021768985.1 Bacillota bacterium | reverse complement strand
GCGTGTTAAAGTTCAGATTCATTCTTGACATTAGCACGCGTTCCAGCAATAATTGTGTTAAAGGTCAGAACGCCAGCGTCCCCGGCGTTCCGGCCCCCAATAAATAAAAGTCCGTCCGCTGATCGCGGGCGGCAGAATGGAGGATTTCACATGAAGCAGTTTCTTTCCCTTGTCCTGTTGGCGGCGCTGGTTTTATCCCTTGCCGCCTGCGGCGGCGCGGTGGTTGATTATGATACCCCCAAATCCGGCGAATTGTCCGCCGCATACGATTTTTACCGGGATTCTCAATCGTCCCTTGCTTCCGGTATGGCAATCACCCCCGAACAGGCCGACGACGTTTTTCTTGTCCTTATTTCCTGCGGCATGGACGGCAAGGTTTCCAACGTGACGCGCAAGCAGGGCGACGACGGACATTGCACCATTACCAGCGGTTTTAATACGTTCGACGTGTATTACACGGGCGGCGTTGTTGACCGCGTGGACAAGGGCGGCGAAACGCTGTACCCGGCCCCCGCCGCCCCCGCCGACGACAACCCCTTGACGGCCTGTGATCTGATCGTGAAAGACGTTGAAAGCGGGACCGGCGAAAAGATCGGCGAATATGCGTATATTGAAATCAGCAAAGGCCAGCTTGAAGCTGTCACGGCTGAACAATATAAGGATTTCGCCGAAACCGTCGTGAAAGACAGCGGTTACAACTGGGTGGCGATTGTCTGCGACGACGGGACGGGAATTTGCTTCCCCGGCTCCATGTACTACGTCGCCCAATATGGGAAGCAGGACACGGACGGCGGAATTCTGGAAGTCACCGGAACGATCACGCTTGACGAAAGCGGCGGTTATGCTTACGAACCGGGCGAATGATCTTGCATACAGCAAAGGCGGCGGGCATTGCGCCCGCCGCCTTTCATAGCTTTATCTGCTCTTCAAGCGATTTAATTAGATTTCTTGCACATTCTTCACATATGGTTATAACTGTTTGCCCCGCTCGAATTGAAAATATCTTATCCACGCGCGCCCCTGTTGCGCTTCCCTCTTCATCATAGTTCCTCGCATAGCAGGAATTACAGCACCGCATATCGTTTGCAACCTTTACTTCGATTCCCCCGTATCTCATTTTCCCATCCTCTCTTCCTCGATTCCCGCCGCCGCGTCAAGCGTCTTTTCCATCCACTCGTTCAAAGACATTCCCGCCGCCTGCGCCGCCGCAAGGTAA
>JAETTR010000014.1 GCA_021768985.1 Bacillota bacterium | reverse complement strand
TTCGTTTAAGATTCGCCCGCGGAAACAATTTCTTCCTCGTCGGGCTTGGTTGCATCCGGCAGAATCATGCAGTAATTCGGATTGTGCGCGTACTGCGTATCCGCCTTTTTTTTGCTCTTTTTCTTCTTGTTTTCGGGCATCATTCCCTCCCGAAACACAATATGCGCAAACGCGCGGAAATTATCCTAACAGGAACCGATTTGCTTGTACGCCTTGGAGAAAGTTTCCTTGTTCTTTTCCACAAGCTGCCGTTCGGCGGGCTGAACCTCGTAATATCCGCGGGCGAGCATCTGCTCGAATACCGTAAACTGCGTTTCGGCGTGCTCGGTAAAACGCTTTAAAATTTCTTTGCGGAAGGGCTTGCAGCTCCCTTCGGTAAGCGCCGCGTTGTAATAATTCATCAACAGCTTTTCGATATCGAGCATGTCCTGCAACGCGTCCTTTTCGGAAAGCGAGATATCTTTCTTCGATTGTTTCATTTCTTTGCACCTCCCAGCATGGTATAGAGCGCGGAAAACCGTTCCGCATGCGCGCAGGCGATCCGCTCCATTTCTTGCGCGAGCGCCGCGTCCGTGAGCGTGTTGGCGTAAATTCTCGCCTTTTTGCACGCCATTTCTTCCCCCGCCAGCACGTGGGAGAGAACGTCCAGATCTTTTGCCGTCAGATTGTTCATATAAAAACCTCCTCGGGAAGTATCTCCCGAAGAGGCGAATTTTATACGGCGTTACCGCTCCGATTTCGTTTTTTCGTAAAAAGGACAAAGTCCGTTCAGCGTGCAGTTCACGCAATCGGGCTTCTGGGAATGGCAGACCCTCCGCCCGTGCCAGATCAGCCAGTGGTGCGCCTTGGACCAGTCCTTTTGCGGAATCTCCTTCATCAGCCCCTCTTCGACCGCCTCGGGCGTCTTTCCCGAAGCGAGCCCCAGACGGTTGGAAACGCGGAACACATGCGTATCCACGGCAATCGCGTCGCCCCCGAACGCAACGGAATAGACGACGTTCGCCGTCTTTCTGCCCACGCCCGCGAGTGTCTGCAACTCGGCAAGGGTTGCGGGCACTTTCCCGCCGAACCGCTCTAAAATATCGCGGGACGCCGAGAGTATATGCTTTGCCTTGTTGTGGTAAAACCCGCAGGAATAGATATACTTTTCCAGCTCTTCCTGCGACAGCGACAGCATTTTTTCGGGCGTGTCGTGTTCCCGAAAGAGCGCCGCCGTCACGCGGTTCACCCGTTCGTCGGTGCACTGCGCCGAGAGCACGACCGCGACGAGCAACTCGTACGGCGTGCGGTACAGGAGCGCGGGACGGGCGTCGGGATAGAGCTTTTCGAGCTCCTTCAAAATTTCTTCTTTGGTATTCATAGCCGTATTATAACCCGTTTCCCGAAAAAATGCAAGTTTTTGAATTGCCTATCCTCTGCGCAGAAAGCCCGAAAACGAAGCGTACTGCCGTTTTTCCAGCAAAAGCTTGACGCGCGGCAAGAAGCGCTCGTCGAATTTCGCCGACACGCCGCAGCCCACGCCTGCTTCCTTGGGCGTGGACACCGCCTGCGCGGGCACGCCCGCCCGTTTCAGATAAGAAATAAAGTCCAGCGCCTGCGCGCGGGAACGGAACACCGCCAAAACTGTCATGATTAAATCCCTGCCTTCGTATAATAAAATATCTTTTTCTTTGGAGAATTTATGATATATCTCGATCACGCCGCCACGGGCGGTCATAAGCCCGCGTCGGTACTAAACGCCGTGCTTGCCTCTCTGAAAACCTGCGCCAACCCCGGAAGAAGCGGTCACCGCTTATCCCTCGCGCTCTCCGAACGCGTGCTCGCCTGCCGCAACCTGCTCTCCGAGCTCTTCGACGGCTACGGCTACGAACGCGTCGTCTTTACCAAGAACTGCACCGAAGCGCTGAACATCGCGATCTTCGGCGTTCTGAATCGGGGCGACCACGTGATAACCACCTGCCTCGAGCACAATTCGGTGCTCCGCCCGCTCGAAAAATTAAAGCGGGACGGAATCATCGAATACTCCGTCGCCCCGCTCGAAGACGGGAAACTGAAACCCGAATCGATCGCCGCGCTCGTCAACGAACGCACCCGCGCCGCCGTGATTACGACCGCTTCGAACGTGACGGGCGAAGCGCCCGACTTCAAGGCGATCCGCAAGCTCCTTCCCGAAAACGTGCTGTTGATCGCGGACGGCGCGCAGGGCGCGGGGCATCTTCCGATCGCCATGAAAAAGCTCGGAATCGACGCGCTCGCGCTGGCGGGGCACAAAGGACTGTACGGCATACAGGGCGCGGGCGCCCTCCTCTTTTCCGAACGGATGAACCCCGCCCCGCTCATGTTCGGCGGAACGGGCAGCGAGAGCTTTCGCCTCGATATGCCCGAGTTTTATCCCGACGCGCTCGAAAGCGGCACCCTCTCCTATCCCGCGATCGCCTCGCTGTACGAGGGCGCGCTCGTCGTGAAAGCCAACCGCGAAAGATTCGCCAAACAGCTCGAAAGCTTAACGGGCGCGCTGTTTACCGCGTTCCGCTCCATGCCCGACGTGAAGGCGTACTTTACGCCCAACCCCTGCGGAATCGCCTCCTTCTCGAAGGCGGGAACCTCCTCCGAAGAGCTTGCCGATATCCTCTCCGCGCGCTTCGATATCGCCGTGCGCGGCGGACTGCACTGCGCGCCGCTTGCGCACAAGGCGCTCGGCACCTTCCCCGACGGACTCGTGCGCGCGTCTTTTTCCCCGTTCCAGAGCATGCGGGAGGTCAACGCGCTCGTCGGAGCGCTGAAACTGCTTTAAGGTCAGTCGATCTTTTTCAACTGCTCGATGACGCGGGCGAGCTTTTTGCGCTTCGCCCCGTCGAGCATGGGCGCAAACTGACGGTAGAACGCATCGATCTGTTCGTTCGTGAGCGTGCCGTTCTTTTTGCCCTCGAGCGCGCGGGCGTAGATTTCCTTCATCATGTCCCCCTCGCTCCTGCCGTGATATTTTCCCGCAACCGCCTTGGCTTCGTTCATCCACGCCTCGGCGGTTTTCTCTTCGGCGGATTCCCGCTTCTTCCCCGCGTAATTTGCGAAATCTTCCATACGCTACCTCCCGTTTAACGCATTATATGAGCGGAACGGGATTTTTGACAGCGGCATACCATAACGGTATGGAAACGTTACTCCTCTTATTCGTGCTTTCCACCCTCGATAAAAATACCGATCTGAAACAAACGCTCGAATCCTTTCTCCGCTTTTACCGCGAGAACCGCGACCTCGTCGCCATGCTGGCGGGCGGGCTCGGTGGCGCGCCCGCAAAAGCGGAGAGCTCCGAACCGCAAAAAGAGAGCCGCCCTCCCGAACGGGAGAACGACTCTATGAAAATTTTAGAAGAATATCTGAAACGCAGTTCGGTCTGATTTTATCCGCAGATACGCGCAAGTGCCTGCGTTAAGAAGATATCCTCTTCGCCGCGGATCATGGGCGCGGTGATTCCGATCGCGCCGTCCGTCTCGGTCACGCCCTTGCCGTGAATGCTCTTGCCGTTGGGCCAACATATCTCCGCCGAGGTGAGCCGGAGCGCGCTGCCGTCCGCCGACATGTACGCCGACTGCATCACGCCTTTTCCGTAGGTGCGTCCTTCGCCCGCCTTGTCGTTGCGCACGTAAATATCGCCGTAACCGATCGTGCCGTAATCGACGAGCGCGCCGATCAGACATTCGGACGCGGACGCGCTGTTCTCGTCCGCAAGCACCGAAATGCGGGCGTTGTCGCCGAAGTAAGTTTTGAAATCGTTGCCCGCCGCACGGAAGGAAGTCGTCTTGCCGTTGCGGTATTTTGCCGACGCGACCACGGGCGTTTCTCCCTCGGCGTTCCGCAAAAGGTGGGAGGAAATTTCCTGCAAAATATCGAGGTATCCGCCGCCGTTGCAACGCAGATCGATGACGAGGTTTTCCCTGCCCTGCGCCTTCATTTTTTCAAGGCACAGCCTGAACTCGCTCGCCGCGTTTCCGCCGAATTCGGTAAAACGCAGGTACGCCGTTTTATCGTCCAATCCCGACACGGGGGTACCCGTGTCCGTCAGTTTCAGAACCTGCTTGCCGTTTTCCGTCACCGTGCGGAATTCGAAGGAGGTCGAGCTGTCGGCGTACGAACAGTAGGACGCGAGGTATTCCGCGCTCTCGAGCGCGCGCACCTGCTTGCTCTCTTCGGTGTATCCGCAGTCGAGCACGAACGTGCCGCGGTTGGAACGGACGAAGGAAACGAGATCGTCGTAATTCCCCGATTGAAGGGACGAGCCGTCCTTGCCGAAGCCGTAAATCGTCATGCCGCTCTTCACGCCCGCAAGGTCCGCGGGCGAGTTACCCTGTACGAGAAACACCCGCAAATCGTCGCCGTCCATAAAGGCGGAGAACCCCGTGTCCGCGTTACTGCCCTCCCGCTCCGAGTTCAGCTTTTCGAAGTCGCTCGGCGAGAAATAGGTGCTGAAAATGTCGGGCATGGCGGCGTCGTAGAGATTATCGAAGTACGCTTCCCGCTCCGCGTCGGTCAGCTTTCTGTAATAGTCGCTCTCCACGCGGTCGAAGATCCAGAGGAGCTTCCGCTCTTCCTTGGAGAGGGAATAGAAGTGCGACAGCCAGCCGATGAAAAAGAACGCGACGGCGAGCGCGACCGCGCCGAGCCCGATCAGAAGATTGCGGTTTCTGTTCGCCGATTTCGCTTTCACCCCCGACATGGGTGGGGGATTTCCGTTATTTTGCGGATTCTGCGGCGTTCTGTCCTCCCAGAACCCGTCATCCTCGTACGGCTTCACGCCGTCTTTTTCCGTTCCGTTTTTTTCTTCGTTCATAATATCTCCTTCCGTCATGCCTGTAACAGACGGTATAAAATCGTGATCGTGCGGAAAGTGACCGCGTCCGAAAATTTGCGGATATTCAGCCCCGTCAGCCGCTCGATCTTATCCAACCGGTAAGTGAGCGTGTTGCGGTGCATGTACAGGTTGCGGGCGGTTTCCGACAGGTTTAAACTGCTTTCCAGAAAGGCTTCCGCCGTGCCCGCCATCTCCCCGTCCTCGAGCACCTCGGCGGCGTTCGTCACGTGGAACTGCGCCATGTACTCCTCGAGCCGCGACTTGGGGATATCCTCCAGCATCTTCACGAGCAGATACTCGCGGTAGGAGTGCACCTCACCCTGCGA
The DNA here is from genome assembly GCA_021768985.1 of Bacillota bacterium. GTDB lineage: Bacteria > Bacillota > Clostridia > Christensenellales > Borkfalkiaceae > Gallimonas. Next base: position 9,288 of record JAETTR010000014.1, on the reverse strand, counting down.
TTCGAAAATCGCGCTCATGCGCACCGCCGTCGCCGCCTGATGGTAGGACGACGCGATCTCCGAAAAGGACTTCATTTCGCACCCCACGCCGAGGGTCGCCTTGATGCCCAGCTCCTCGTACAGCGACTGGTACAAAAACAGACCGAAATCCTGCGACGACTGCCCCTCGCCCTGCGAGATGAATTTCACGACGGCGAGGCGGGTGTCGTCCATCACCGCAACCATGTCGCGGGTACCCTCCAGACAGCGCGCGACGTGTTGCGCCGCCTCCCCGAGCCGCTTGTCGGGGAGCAGGTCCACGGCGTAGCATGCGCCGTCCGCAATGCGGTAACGGGTCATAAAGCGGAAGGCGTTCCAGCCGCCCCCCTCGCCGAGCAAAATGCTTTTTAAATGCTCTTCCTTTTCGGGCAGAGCCGCGCTCTTGTTCCCGAGAATATATTCCACGAGTCTGACGGAACGTTCCGCCTCTTCGCCCGTGCCGTCGAGATAGAGCGGAACCGCCTTTCCGCCCTCCTCCGCAAGGAAGCGGATTTCCGCACCGCCGCGCGGAGCCGTGCGAACGAGCACGCCCGTTTTTTCGTAAATATCCTTTAAAAGGCCGCCGATCCCCGACATGGTATCGTCCATTGCGCCCTCCCCCGCCGCACGCGTCCGTCTGCGGCAAAATTTCCCTATGCAAAGATTATAGCACGATACGCGAAAAATATCAAGGGATTTTTCTTTTTCTCCGTTTTTCCCCGCGACGGGAGCCGAATATTTTGCCGAGGCGCTGTTATATTCCGCAAAATGGCGCACACTAACAACGAAATATTGCACAAAAATACGTTTTTTGCGCATTTGGTGTTGACATGGTACCCCCTTGCGTGATATAATTACGATATACCATTATTATGGCTTACTATCCATCTTTCAAAAATCGGAGTGTATTTTATGAATGATTATGGCTACGTAACTACGGATATAAACTACCCCGCGAGCGAACCCGAAACCGAAAGCGGTCTGGGCAAGTATCGTTTTTTGGGCGTGCTCTTCTTTCTGCTCTCCGCGGGCGGACTGTTTTTGGGTATGCTCGGAAAATGGGTATCCGCCCTTTCGCACTCCGTGCTCATCGTAGGCGCGGACGGAAACGTGTTCGACAGCTCCCTCTGCGGCGCGGTGATCAACCTGTTCAAGAACTTCGGCGGCACCATGTCCGCGTTGAAAGATGCCTTTCAGGTCAGCTTCTCCGCGGGGCTGTGGTCGTCGCTCGAGCTCTTCCTGTTGGCGCTGACCGCGCTTTCCGCGGTGCTTGCGCTCGTGCTCATGATCGCGACCTTCGTCGCCAAGAAGAAAAAGACGGCTTGCGGCGCGGCGTTCACGAGCGGCGTCTTCACGCTGATCTCTTACGGCGGACTCGCTCTCGTCGTGTACTGCCTGACCGCTCCCCTTTCGGAAAAGTTCGCCGCAGAAATGTTCGACGTACCCATGCTGATTATTGCGGGCGTAACCTACCTCGCATTGGCGGCGGCGGTGATCGGCAAGAACAAGGGCTCTGGCGCCATGAACGCCATTCAGCTGTTACTCCTCGCCGTAGCGGCGTGCACGGTGGCTTACCCCGGCACGTACCTCGCAGCGTACAATCTGATCGCCTTTAACGTCAAAGAAGCTTCCGCGTTCGTCGGAATCGCGTTCCCGATTTTCTTCGTGGTTCTCACGCTGAATCTGATCATCTCCGCGATCCGCTTCAATTCCACGAAGGGCTTCGCGTTCGATATCGTGCGCTACGCGCTGCTCTTCCTTTCGGTACTGTTGCTGCTCGTTGCGTTTATCGCCGTGCCCGTACCCGAAGGCCGCTGGATGATGTTTAAAGCGCCACAGCTGCTCCCCACCGTGGTACTGATCGTGGTGACGCTGATTCCGTTGCTGATCGCTTCGTTCGTGACCGCGATTACGACGATCAAACGCCGCAACGAAGAATTACAGCGCAAAGCGATGCAGAACGCGATCGGTCCCGAACCCGCTTACGACACCCCCACCAACGTGGTGGTAACGGTAGACACTTCCGCGCTCGGCCGCAAGCCGGACGAAGAGGAAGAAAAGGAACAGAAAGAGGAACCCGCGCCTGCGCCCGCACCTGCGCCTACGCCCGTCGTCGTGATTCAACAGCCGGCTCCCGCGCCTGCGGCGCCCGCGCCCGTGTTCGTACACGATCCCGAACCGGTGATCGTACACGCGCCCGAGCCCGCGGTTGCACCCGCACCCGAACCCGTGGTGGTAAAGGAAGTCATCCGCGAAGTCGTGCGGGAACCGCAGAAGCAGGAAGAACACCCCGACTTAAAAGAATTGCAGGCTTTGAAGGAAAGAGAACGCGAACACGAACGCGAATTGGAAAGAGAACGCGAACGGAGCCGCGAACGGGAATGGGAGTTGCGCAGACTGCGCGAAAGAGAGCAGGACAACACCCCCAAGATGAACGGCGAGCTGAGCGAATTCGAAAAGCGCATGGCGGAGCTTGCACGCGGCGAAGCGCCCGCGGCGAAAACCGCGCCCAACCGCCCCTTCCTCCGCAACGCCGAGAATCAGCCTGCAAACCGCGAGAAGCTCCGCCCCGCCGCGAACAGCGGATTCAACTACAACGGCATGCAGTACACCTACGATCCGTTCATCAACACGCTTACCCCTTCCGAGCGGAACGAATTCGGCGACGTATTTATTGCGAACATGTACGGAATCCATTCCTATCTGCCCACCTACGTAATCGGCGGCGACAACCGCGAATTCTTCCAGAAGGTATTCATTTACCTCGGACGATACCGCGGCTACATTACGCAGGACCTTATGGAAAAGATTTACAACTACGTGAACAAGCAATAAAACATTTCTCCCCGCGAATATGCGGGGAGATTTTTTCGTTTAAAAAAGGCGGGGTCGCTCTTTCACAACCCCGCCGTTTTCGCATCCGATTATTCCGTGATTTTTACGATCACGCAGATTCCCTCTTCCGCGTCGTATCCCCGCGAAGCGCCGATCGCGTCCACCAAGAACAGTCCTCTGCCCCGCTCCGCGTCGATACCCGAGCACGCGCTCTTTTCGGGCGGTTCGTAGTCGCGCGCGCTCTTGACGGCGATCCGTATTTCGTTCCCCCGCTTCTCCACGCGGAACCGCGCGCTTCCGCCGCCGTAACGAAGCGCGTTGGCAAGGAGTTCGTTTGCAACGAGCTTGCAATCGAACACCGCGTTTTCGGGCACGCAATCCCGTATGAATTCCGCGCACATATCCGCAAGAGCCGCTTTCATGGCGGCGTAGTCGTCTATCTCAAAAAACATCATTCCACCATGCTCTTCCCGAGCGTTTCTTTTAGCTTTTGCAAGATTTTCCGTTCCATACGCGAAACGTTCATCTGCGAGATGCCCATGCGCTTCGCCGTCTCCGTCTGCGAAAGCTCTTCGCCGAAGCGGCAACGCACGAGCGCGCGCTCCGTTTCCGAAAGGGTCTTTAACGCCGAAGAAACGGCGTCTCTCGTCTCCACTTCCTCGAACACGTCGTCCGCCGCGGGAAGAATCTCGTGAAAGCTCATGCCGTCGTTTCCGCCCTCGATGGAGTTGTCGATCGAAACGGTTCCGCCCGCTTCCGCGCAACGTAGAATCTCTTCCTCCGAAACGCCGATCGCCCCCGCGAGCTCCTTTGCCGTCGGCTTTTTACCCGTGCGTTTTTCGATCTCCTCGGTGGCGCGCTTGATCGCGGCGCGCAGTTCGGAAACCCTGCGCGGCAGGTGCACGAGGCGGGAACGGTCGCGGAAATAGTTCTTGATCTCCCCCGTAATCGTGGGCGTGATGAAGGTGGAAAACTGCAACCCCTTGCGCTCGTCGAAGCGGTCGATCCCTTTCAACAGCGCAAGAGAGGCGACCTGATACAGGTCGTCGTATTCCACGCCCCGTCCGACGAATTTCTTCGCCAGAACGGCGGCTATGTACAGGTGCTTTTCCGCAATTTCGTTGCGGATCTTAATGTCGCCCGTTTCCCTGTATTTTGCGAACAGCTCGCTCTCGTTCATGCTTCCCGTCCGAAACGGAAGGTGATTTTATACAGCTCCCCTTCCCGTTTGTCCATGACCACGCTCTCCGCAAGCGCGCTCAACAGCGCGGCGGAAATCTCATCCTCCGCGGGCGCGCTCATTTCTCCGTCCCGCTCTCTGCCCTCGGCGATCACGGTCAGACCGTCCCCGCCGACAAAGGTAAGCGACGCGGTCGTATAACCGCGGTGCTTCATCAACAGCAACGCCTCCGTCACGCACACTTTGCAATCCTCGCTGTCGTCGAGATTGAGCCCCGCGACCGAGCACACGCCCCCCGTCGCAAGGCGGACGGTCGTCATCAATTCGTTCCGGAGCGCGCACTCCAACTTCATCAGCCCGTTCATGAATCGATCTCCATAATCGTATCGAGCGCGCAGATCACGAACAGCTTTTTCAAACGCGGGTTCAGCGCGGTCAGCCGAAGCTTGTGCCCGTCCGTTTTGACGTGCTTTAAAATCTTGACGAAAGTTCCGAGCGTGGTGGAATCGATAAATTCCAGCGCCGAGCATTCGAACGTCACGTCGGCGGGCGCGGGCGCGTACGCCTTCATCACCTCGTCGAAAAATTCTTCGGCGTTCTCCGAGTCGATCTCGCCCGAGAGCGCGAACTCCAAAACGGGCGCCGAGCGCTTTAAAATCACTTCCTGCATAAGTATCCTCCGTCCTTTCTTATCTATTATTGTACCACCCGAACGCGGGTTTTGAAACGGTTTTCCCGAAAATTACCCCAAAATCGCGTTAAAATCGGGCAAAATCACGTCGGGCATGGGAAGTCCGCTCGTGGGGCAAATGGAAACGGCGTGCGTGGCGAGATAGGGCACCCCGTCTGCAACACCTCGTTAAAGCGTTTGAGCTTTTCGAAGGACACCCGCGAATCGAAAGCGAGCAGGCAGACCTCGGGGCGCTCGTCGTCGAGCGCGATCCCCTCCTCCCGCAAATATTCTTTCATGCCGTCGGTGCCGAGCACGTACACCCGCTTGCCCGCGTACTTCGTCGTCAGCAGCTCCGCCGCGGCGACGCCCGGCGTAAACACGCAATCGCCATCGCCCCAGATCCCGATCCTTTTCAGCGTAGCTTCTTACTCCGCCACCGTTTTGGACGAATTGTTGGTAAGATATCCGATCCTCTTGCCCATGGCGCGCAGACGCGCGAGCGTGCCCGCTATATCCCCGATCGGAACTTCGCTCAAATAAACGGTTCCGTCCAGATCGAGCAAAAACAGCTCGGTGTTTCGCAATAATGCTTCGATTTTCATATGTACTCCCTGACAATTTACAATAATCCGAAATCGCGGATCACGGCGCAGAGCCCGTCCGGTCTGCGCTCGGGCAACAGCGCGAGCAGCGAACCGTCTCCCGCGGGCGGCTCCTTGCCCGTGAGCGCGAAAACCGCGCGCCTGTGTACGGGAAGCTCCGCAACCTCCGCCGAGGTCTCCGCCAAAAAAGCCGCGCGCGTGCGTTCGAGCGCCATAGCCCGCAACGCGTATTCCTCCCGCGAGGGCACGCCGACCGTCCATCGCGGCACGCCCGCCCGCTCGGCGCGGAGCGCGTAATCGGGCACGAAATACCGCCGCGGCACGCCGCGCTTGAAGAACGCGTGATAGACCGCCGTTAACGCGCGGTAAGCCCGCCAACAGGGCAATTCCGCCCCGTCGCCGCGGTACAATTCGGCAAGCGCCGCGCCCTCTCCTGCGGGCGTTCCCGCGGCTTCCGCACAGCGGTTCGCGGCGTTCTCCGCCACGATCCCCGCGTAGTCGCAGGGCAGCGCGCACGCCTTTTCGGGCACGGACTCCGCCTTCCCGCCGAGCGCGCGCAACGCGCGCGATTCGAACCCCGCAAGCCGGCTCAACAAGAGCGCCGAATATCCATCGCCGAGAGAATCGCGGAGCAGACGTTTATCGAAAAACACCTCTCCGTCCGCGAGCGGCATGGGCGCGGATTTCCGTCCCAAGCGGACTTGCCCCTCTCCCTCGTACACGCCGCGCAAATCGGCAAAGCGCGGAAAGAGATAGCACGGAATCCGACGGATTCGCGCAAAAAACCGGGCGGCGCGCAAAAGCTTCTCCCCGCCCGCCGCAACGACTGCTCCCACGCCGTCGGGCATGGAAAAGAGAGGAAGCGCGTCCTCCTCTTCCACGACGGCAAGCACGCGCGGATTGCGCCCGAACGCCGCAAAGACGGGGAAGGAAACCGAATCGGCGGCGAATAAGATCTTGCCCGCGCTGCGCGGCAAAATCTCCGCAACCGCGTCCCGCGCGGAACAAAAACACAGCCCGTCCTCTCCGTACTCCTCTTCGGCGTTTCTCTTTCGTACGGAACTGTCGGCGAGCCGCATATTCCACCTCTGAAATGTTGTTAATTCGTCAACCGATCGCGGGAACGGAAAGCCCGATCGCGTTGACGCAGTACCCCGCCGCCAACCCGACGGCGAACATGACGAGCGCGATCAACGCCGTTTCCCGCCATTTTTTATAGTCGCGCAACAGCACGATGTACCCGAGCCCCGCGTTGACCGCGAGCCCCGCGAACAGACTCCCGAACGCGATCCCGCCCAGAGCGTACGTTTCGGCGAGCACGACGGAAGAAGCGCAGTTCGGAATCATTCCCACAAGACAGCACACGAGCGGCTGATACCAGAACCCCGCGCCGTGCAAAAATTCGATCACGCGGGCTTGTCCGCCCTCCGCGTCGCCCCCGCCGATCCCGAAAAAGAGAAACCCGAACGCAAGATTGACCGCGAGGATAAACGCCGCGATTTTGAGCGCGTGCAACAGCGGCGCGACCAGATACAGCGAGAGATTGCTTTCTTTGCCATGTTTGTGCTCGCATACGCTGTATTCGTCGTGCCCGTGCTTTGTATGTATGTGCGCGGACGCATCTGCGTCCTCGTGCACGTGCGCGTGATTTTCTTCCTTTTCGTCCTCTTTTTCGTCGTGTGCGTGCTCGTGCACGTGCGGCTCGGCGCAAACGTGCCCGGGCAACGCGCAGACGGGCGGCACGCGGCGGGCGGCGATCAGATCGGCAAGATACCCGACGAGCGCGCCCAGAACGATCTTACACCCGCAAAGAGAGAGGAGCGACACGAGCTTGTTCAGCCAGCCGAGGTCGGAGAGCAACAGCACGATGAACGCCTCGTCGTTCGTGGCGATGAACACCGAAAGCAACGTACCGAGCGTCAGATAGCGGTTGCGGTAAAGCTTCGCCGCCATGACCGAAAACCCGCACATGGGCACGAGCCCCGTCGCCGCGCCGATCAGCGGCGCAAACCTGCCGCTCAACGCGCCGTTCGGCTTCCCGATCTTCGTGTTGTGCTCCATGAGCTCCACGAGAATATACAGCAAAAAGAGAAACGGAAACAGTTTCAGCGTGTCCAATAATGCGTCGGTGATCACTTCCCACCACATAGCCGTTCCTCCTTGTTTGAATCGGTCTTTAATGATACCTTTTTTTGCGGCGTTTGTCAAACGATTTACTTGGAAAAAGAGCGTTTGCCGAATCGGCAAACGCTCTTTGGTAATCAGGTCAGTTCTTCTTTACGGGCGGTTTCCCTGCGGGCTTCTTTGCCGCGGGTTTCGCGCCGGCAGGTTTTGCTCCTGCGGGTTTGGCGGCGGGCTTTGCCGCGGGCTTCGCGCCTGCGGGCTTGGCAGCCGGTTTCGCCGCGGGTTTCGCAGCCGGTTTTGCGGCGGGCTTCGCCGCGGGTTTTTCCGCTACGGGCTTCTCTTCCTGAACGGGCGCCTCTTCCGCCTTGGGCGCTTCGGGCTCCGCTACGGGAGTTTCAACGGGCGCTTCGACGGGCGCTTCCGCAACAACGGGCGCCGCGGCTTCTTCCACGGGAGGTACAACGGGCGTCGCTACGGGTTCTTCCGCAACGGGCGCCGCGGGAGCGGCAACAGTCGCGCCGAGCGCCGCTTCTTCCTTCTTCTTCGCCATCTTCGCGTCGCGCTTCATCTGTTTCTTCATTTCCTTGGTAACAACGCGCGCCGCGTCGATCTGCGCTTTCATTTCCTGCGGCGTGGGAGGTACGAACGCCGCGCCTTCCGCGTTTTCGGGAATGACGTCGTAGTGCTCGTCGCGCTCCAACATGGTCGCTTCGGTGTAACCGTCGAAGAGGTGAATGTGCTTCGCGTCGAACGCCAGCTCGACGATCTCGCCGAGGTTGACGGTAGCGCGCGAAGAGATCTTCGCGATCATCTGCGCCGCATTATCGACGATCGAGCTCTTGTCGCTCTGGTAATCAAGGTCGCAATAGATCTGCGTTTCCGCACCGAGTTTTTCGATAACGTCGATCTTCGCTTTTACGATGGTTTCGGGCGAGTTGGAGATGAACAGGTCGTCCTCGTGGATATCTTCGGGACGAACGCCGAGGGTCACCTTCTTGCCCGTATTCTTGTACTCGTCGAGGTTCTTGATCTTGGCAACGATCGCCTTGGGAAGAACGATCTTGTTCCCGCCGATAAAGTTGACGAATACCTTTCCGCCCTCTTCGGTGATCGTGGAATCACGGAAGAAGTTCATCTGCGGCGTGCCGATGAAGCCCGCAACGAAGAGGTTGATGGGATAATCATAGAGGTTCTGGGGGGTATCCACCTGCTGCATGAAGCCGTCCTTCATAACGACGATACGGGTACCCATCGTCATAGCCTCGATCTGGTCGTGCGTAACGTAAATGAAGGTGGTCGCAAGGCGCACGTGCAGCTTGGAAATTTCCGTTCTCATCTGCGCGCGGAGCTTCGCGTCGAGGTTGGACAGAGGCTCGTCGAGCAGGAATACTTTGGGTTCGCGGACGATCGTTCTGCCGAGCGCAACGCGCTGACGCTGACCGCCGGAAAGCGCCTTGGGCTTACGGGAAAGATAATCGGTGATGCCGAGGATCTCCGCCGCCGCCTTGACCTTTTCGTCGATGACTTCCTTGGGAACCTTGCGGAGCTTCAAGCCGAACGCCATGTTGTCGTAAACGGACATGTGGGGATAGAGCGCGTAGTTCTGGAAAACCATTGCGATATCTCTGTCCTTGGGAACGACGTCGTTGACCAGCTTGCCGTCGATATACAGCTCGCCCGAGGTGATCTCTTCGAGACCCGCGATCATACGCAGGGTCGTCGATTTTCCGCAGCCCGAAGGACCGACGAAAACGATGAATTCCTTATCCCGAATGTCGAGGCAGAAATCGAACACCGCCTGGTTTCCGCCGGGATATACTTTGTTAATGCCTTTGAGTAAAAGACCGGACATATTT
>JAETTR010000395.1 GCA_021768985.1 Bacillota bacterium | reverse complement strand
GCTGCCATACCTTGCCTTCGTACGTTTTCAACAGCTCCGCCGCCTCGTGCAAGTGCGCGACCTCCTCTTCGAAATGCATCTCCCAGATCCCTTTGATCCGTTCGTCCGTTTCGTCCTCGTAACAGGAGTAGTACAAATAACACTCGGTGTACTCGTTCATCAGAAGCCCTTCCCACATGCTCATGCAGGGGTCCTTCAAACAGCCGTAACCGGTTACGTGCTGTTCCTCGATCATGGCGATTTCGTTAAACAGCTTTCTGCCCATGGGCGAAGCGTACAGATTGCCCACGTTCATATAATAGTTCATCGTCTGCTGTTCCGCCGCCGTGATGATATTGATGTTCAGCTTTGTCTTTAAATCGTTGAGGCAGGCGTTGATATAAAAATCTACGTCGTCGTACGGATGACGGTATTCGGCGATCGTCGGGCGGCCCGGCATGATCTCCGTATAATCCCCCACAAGTCGCTTGGGATCACCCCCTTTTTCGAGCTCCATTAAATCTGCATAACGGTACAGGTGATCGAAATCTTCGAGCAAGGCGAAATCGAGTTGTTTTTTCACGTAGCTGTTTTTCTCGGTAATCGCGAGATTCGCCGTTAAATCTACGGCGAGCTGCTCGTAACCGATCGTATGCTCGAGAATGCTTTCGTTCGCAGGCTTGAGCCCCGCGACCCGCTTCTGCTGAATCTGTTCGCCGCGGCGCATATAAGCAAGGCGGCGGCGTACGTCGTTATTCGCGCAGTGCCGCGAAAACGCATGCGAAAAACGCACCGATTCGAATTCGGTGCCCGACATTAAGATCACCCGCAGACGGGTATAGGGATCGACCGTGTTCTTGTCGTAGGGCTTTACGAGAACTTTATTCCAGGAAGTAAAAATCTTGTCCGCCTTTTGCGGCTTTAATTCAAACGGATTCATAAATCCTCCTTTGGGGAGATTATCGCCGTTTTTGAAAAAAGTATTCCGCCGACTTGCTTTCTTTTTTGAAAATTGGTATAATTACAGGGCAATACAATAATTTCGGAGAAGGAGAACACGGATGATCGGTTGCGTGGTCGCTATGGACAGCGAAGCGGAAGCGTTGCTTTCGCAAATGGAAATCGAAAATATTCAGACGGTGTACGGAAAAACGGTGCACTTCGGAAAGGCGTTCGGAAAGGAGGTTCTGCTCGTCGTATGCGGCGTGGGGAAAGTGAACGCCGCGGCGGGCGCGTGCGCC
>JAETTR010000394.1 GCA_021768985.1 Bacillota bacterium | reverse complement strand
GAATTCGATTCCCTGCCCGATACGAATGGGACCCGAACCGATTACGATCACCCGCTTCTTCGTGCTTGCGTCCACGAACGGTTTCGCTTCGTCGTGCTCGAGCTCGTCGTATGTCGAATAGAAATAGGGCGTTTTCGCCGAGAATTCCGCGGCGCACGTATCCACCATTTTAAAGCTTGCGCGGCGGTGTGCGGGAAGCTTCTCGCCGCTGAAACGGGCGAGCGCCTTGTCGGGATAACCAAGCCGTTTGCCCTCCGCATATTCGAATTTAGAAAGCTTTTTGCCGGTAATCTCCGCTTCGAATTGAACGAGATGATTGAGCTTATGCAAAAACCAACGGTCGATTTTCGTAATATCGAAGATTTCGTCGATCGAAATCCCCGCCTTTAACGCGGCGTATACCGCAAAGAGCCGCTCGTCCGTCGTCTTGTGCAGTTCGGGATAGAGCTCTTCCCTGGTAAGCGATTCGAACTTGGGATAGTTCAAGGTATCGAGCGAAATTTCCGCGCCGCGGACCGCTTTCATGATCGCCTGCTCGAAGGAGGACCCGATCGCCATCACCTCCCCCGTCGCCTTCATGCGCGAACCGAGCGATCTGCCCGCGTACAGGAATTTATCGAAGGGCCATTTGGGAAGCTTGACGACGACGTAGTCGATCGCCGGCTCGAAGCAGGCGTAGGTCTTGCCCGTCACGTCGTTCTTGATTTCGTCGAGGGTGTAGCCGAGCGCGATCTTGGTCGAAACCTTTGCGATGGGATAGCCCGTCGCCTTACTCGCGAGCGCGGAAGAACGGGAAACGCGGGGATTGACTTCGATTACCGCGTATTCAAAGCTGTCGGGATGAAGCGCGAACTGGCAGTTGCAGCCGCCTTCGATTCCGAGCTCGGTGATGATGTTGAGCGAAGCGGTGCGGAGCATCTGATACTCTTTGTCCGAAAGGGTCACCGCGGGCGCAATGACGATCGAGTCGCCCGTGTGCACGCCGACGGGATCGAAGTTTTCCATCGAGCAGACGGTGAGCACGTTTCCCGCGCTGTCGCGCAGCACCTCGAATTCGATCTCCTTCCACCCGCCGATATACTTTTCAATGAGCACCTGCGTAATGGGCGAAAGCATGAGTCCGTTATGCGCGATCAGGCGAAGCTCCTCTTCGTCGTGCGCAACGCCGCCGCCCGCGCCGCCGAGCGTATACGCGGGGCGCACGATTACGGGATATCCGAGCTTGTTTGC
>JAETTR010000393.1 GCA_021768985.1 Bacillota bacterium | reverse complement strand
GTTTCTACGCCCCAGCTCGTAAACACTTCGTCCGCATGATGGTGATGATGCCCGTGATCGTGGCAACCGCACTCCTCTTCATGATGATGGCGCCCGTGGCATTCTTCATCGTGATCATGGTGATGGTGTTCGCATCCGCATTCTTCATCGTGGTCGTGGCGATGGTGCTCGCATCCGCATTCCTCGTCATGCTCATGGTGATGCTCGTGACATCCGCACGTTTCATCGTGTTCATGGTGATGATGTTTGCACTCGTGCGCTTCCGCTTGAAGTTTGTCGAGTTCCGCCTGCAAGCTGTCCGTGCGTTGCATGGCAAGTAAAATATCTTTGCCGTCGATCCGCTCCCAATCGGTAGTGACGATCGTCGCGTGCGTATGCGCCTTTAAAAGTCCGACCGCTTCTTCCGTTTTGGCTTCGTTCGACGTGTGCGAAAGCACGATGCAGCTTGCGTTTTCTACCTGATCGAGGAAAAATTCGCCGAAGTTTTTTAAATATGCTTTGCATTTTTTTGCGTCCACGACGGTGCAGAACGCGTTGAGCCGACTGTCGGGAACGTCCGCCTTTTGAACCGCTTTTATGACATCGGAAAGCTTTCCGACGCCGGAGGGCTCGATCAGAATTCGGTCGGGAGAATAGGTCGCGGCGACTTCTTTTAACGCCTTTGCGAAATCGCCGACGAGCGAACAGCAGATACACCCCGAATTCATTTCGGTAATGTTGATTCCCGCGTCGCTTAAAAAGCCGCCGTCTACGCCGATCTCGCCGAATTCGTTTTCGATGAGCACGACCTTTTCGCCGCAATAGGCTTCGCGAATGAGTTTTTTAATGAGCGTCGTCTTGCCTGCGCCTAAAAATCCCGAAAAGATATCGATTTTAATCATAATACACCTCGCTTTTCGTATTTATATACCCGAAAATGTTTCGGTTAAAACGCCCAGTTTCCGTTTTTGAAGATTTGAACGCGGTCGCCCGCTTTCGTCACGCCGACGATATCGAGGTCCTTGCTCCCGATCATGAAATCGACGTGAATCATGCTGTCGTTGATTCCCTTGGCGGTCAGTTCCTCTTTCGTCATGTGCTCGTAGCCGCGCACGCAATTGGTAAACCCGTGCCCGAGCGCAAGATGACAGCTCGCATTTTCATCGAACAGCGTGTTGTAGAAGAGGATTCCCGAGTTGTTGATGGGAGAATCGTATGCAATCAACGCGCATTCGCCGAGCATTTTCGCACCC
>JAETTR010000392.1 GCA_021768985.1 Bacillota bacterium | reverse complement strand
GGGGCTTTTGAACGTGTTTGCCGGGGTTTTCACCGGCGATTGGTCCCGCGTTTGGGAGGGAGTAAAAGGCATTTTCTCCGGCGTATGGGAAGCGATCAAGGGCATTTTCAGCGACGGGAACCTTGCCAGCGCGCGGGAATTTATCAACGGAATTTTCGGCGAACAAGGCGTTGCCGTGTTCGACACGTTCGTTTCCATCATGCAGACGGTGGGCGGCGTGATCGGGCAGTTTATTTCGTTCATTGACACCAGCGTAAAACCAGTCATTGAAGAACTGTTCGCATTCATCGTCACGACCGTTCTTCCGCAAATCGCACAAACCTTTGTTGAATGGGGACCGACGATCACGGGGGTCATACAAAGTATTTGGGAAATCTTTCAGACGGTGGCAACCGCCGTCATGGGGATTATTCAAGCCCTTATGCCTACCATTCAAGCCCTGATCGGAACGGGCCTTGAAACTATCCGAACCGTTGTCGGCGGCGTGCTGACAGCGATTCAGGGGCTTTTGAACGTGTTTGCCGGGGTTTTCACCGGCGATTGGTCCCGCGTTTGGGAGGGAGTAAAAGGCATTTTCTCCGGCGTATGGGAAGCGATCAAGGGCATTGCAAAGGGAGCAATGAACGGAATTATTGACATTATAAACGGGCTGATCGGAGGGCTGAACAAGCTAAAAATTCCCGATTGGGTCCCCGGCCTTGGCGGAAAGGGTATCAACATTCCGCTGATTCCGAAATTCGCAAAAGGCACGCCCCGGACACCTGATACGTTCATTGCAGGCGAACAGGGCGCGGAACTTATCACCAACGCCCGGAACCGAACCGTTTTCAAGGCGGCGGAAACCGGGAACATTTTCACGAACCTTGCAGGAATGGCAAAGACCTTGACGGGGAACGGGGCATTCCAGCAGTACCGGCTGGCCTATGCGGGAGCGGAAGCCCCGAACGTGAACCCGCCGACGCTTTCGACGGCTGGGCGGGAAAGGTCAATCGTCGTTCACAGCGCGCCGGTTTTCCACGTAGGGAACGACGCGCAGGCGCAGGACATTGAAGCGATCTTGCAGAAGCATGACGAAGAACTTTTGCAGAAAATCGAGGAACAGGACCGCAACAGGGAGAACGACGAAAGGCGGTTGACCTATGACTAAATATACGACCATTGCCGGGGATATGTGGGACGGTATCGCCTACAAAACGCTGGGCGACGAAGCATACACGGACAAGATCGTAAAGGCAA
>JAETTR010000391.1 GCA_021768985.1 Bacillota bacterium | reverse complement strand
CGGTCGCCGGGTATCGGTCGATTTCGTCCGCAAGCAGAATCCGAATCGGACGGGAAGCAAGGGACGACGGGGAATTTGCGCCCACCATCGTGACATGACCGCCGGGGAAAATCTTTTGCAAGATCGTGTTCCCGCTGTTCCGGCTTTTGTCGTTCACCCTGTCCCGTAGAACCGGCGTGTCCCGTAGCATAGGAGAAAGGCGGTCTTTGCTGAACGTTTCCGCCATCTGAATTGTCGGTTGCATTACCATGATCGGCGACGGGTCATAGTGCATATAGTAGCCGATAGGGTTTAGAATCAGCGCGTCGGTTTTCCCGATCTGCGCCGCCGACATGATAACGATTTTCTGAACGCGCATATCGCAAACCGCGTCCATAATTTCACGCTGATACGGGGCTTTTGATGTCCTCCACCGCCCCGGCTCCGCCGACGATTCAGAGGAAAGACGGCGGTATTCATCCGCCCATTGCGAAATAGTCATGTCCGGCGGCGGGGCAAGGACGGAAAAAATCTGTGTGAATAGTTCAACCGTCGCTTTCTTCATCCTTTGCCCTTTCCCCGAACGTCGTTTTGAAATCTGAAAGTTCCATCAAGGCTTCGTCGATGTGATCTTTCAGCAAGGCGAAAATCTCCGCTTTGTCGGTTTTCTTGCAAAGGACCGGCGCAAGCTTCGACGGAATCGCCATTAGGCGCGATTTGAAATTCACAAGCATATCCGTCATGACGGCTTCTATGTCCTCCGCCGCGTGTAGCTTGTTTTCTTTCAACTGCAATTCGTATTCTTCATTCTTCCGCTTTGCCCGCACCAGCAAGGCGCGTTCGGTGTTGTAGTCAACCGTCGTTTCGCTCTCCGGGTTCCTCTTCCGTAGATAGTTGATATACCGGCGGTTTGTGTCGATCAGGTCATACAGGCCGGGCCGGACCTCCGCAATCACTTTTTCGTCGCGCAACTGCCGCACCCGGCGTTCTGTCACGTCCAGAAACCGGGCAACCGCTTTCACGTCGTAAAGTTTCAAGCCCCGCACCCTCTTTCCGCTCCTGTTTTTGCAACCTCCCCCATACCCAAAACGCCCCCGAAAGCGCGGAAGCGTTCAAAAAATTTTCGTGGCTAAAAAAACGCCGGGGTCTCGAACCCGCAAGGCTTTGTTTGGGCGCTGAAAGGACCCGCGCGGGCCGCGCTTTCGGCCCGTCAAACCTCCAAATCCGCCGAAAAGTCGTCTTGTTCGTCGTTGATCT
>JAETTR010000390.1 GCA_021768985.1 Bacillota bacterium | reverse complement strand
TCCGCAGCTGCCTGTTCAGATTTTACTTCTGTCGCTTCTTCGGACTTTTCTTCCGCGGTTTCTGCCTTCTCCGCATTTTCTGCCGATCCTTCGGCGTTCGCACGGTTGGCTTCGTTTGCCTCGGCACGCGCCAGCACGTCGTCGTTAAACTGCTTTCTTGCCGCCGCTTCCTGCACCGCTTCCTTTTGCTTCTTGCGTCTGTGAACCAGATACTGCACGCCGATCGCGATTGCCGCAATGCCCGCAATCACACCGAGCGAGCTGACGACGATAATGAAAATCGTATCCCAACCGACTACCGACCAATCGAAGATAATGTCCTCAGTCGAGCCGTTCGCCCACTCGAAGTTGAGTTTATCCTTAATTGAAACGGTTACTTTGAAGCTTCCGCCGTAGCCGATTTCATTGCCCGAAATCTCCATGGTCTCCGCGTCGAACCCTACGGGGTTATAACGGAGCACGCCGCCGTTCACGATAAACGTTCTCGTATCGTTCGTGGGCATATCCAGCTTCTTGCGCGCAACCGTCCAAGCAAGCAACGCGTTGCCGTTTTCATCGAGCGTCACGCTCTCCGCCCAACGATAGTTGGAAGCGTCGCTCAATACGAAGCTTACGGTGTACGTGCCCGCGTTCCGCGCAAGCAGCGCGATATCGCCGTTCGCCGTGGTCGTAAACCCGTCTTCATAGTTGTACACAATGCGCGCCTTCGTATTATCGAAGCCCTTTATCACAGTCTGTAACTGACCGCCCGTATAGGTATCGTTCTGCCCCTCGCCCGTCGTTACAAGGGTGAGCTCGGGCGAAAGCACGGGTGCTTTCGCAATTTCGAACGCGGTCGGACGGCTCATCGCACCGTCGTAATTGTCCGTCGGACGCACCGCCACGCGCACGTACCAGGTACCAGCCGTAGTAGGAACGGTCGTCGTCCAATCGTCGCCGTCGGGATCGCCCGTAGGACTGTAATAGTAAACGTAGCTGTCGCTTCCTTCCCCGAGCTGGGTATTCGCGGAAGGCGCGTTTGCACTGCCGCCGAACGTCCAACCCGAAATCTCCACGTCCTTTTCGGTGTCGGAGGAAACGAATACAAGTTTTCCCTTCTCGATCGTGAACGAAATCGTGCGTTCGTCGATCTCAACAGACTTCCACTTATAGTTGTCGAAATCCTTAATTTTCAGACTTACGTCCCACGTGCCCACGTTCGTATACGTGACGGGAACCATCGTGTAAAGCGCTTCG
>JAETTR010000013.1 GCA_021768985.1 Bacillota bacterium | reverse complement strand
AGGAGCATCCCGGCATGGGGGGCATGGGCGGAGGCGCGAGCGGCTTCGGCGGGTTCGGCGGCTTCGGCGATATCTTCGACAGTATTTTTCAGGGCTTCGGCGGCGGGGCTTCCGTTCAGCGCGACACCACGGGCGAGGATATTCAGCTGAATATGCGGCTCTCCTTTATGGACGCCGCAAAGGGTTGCAACAAGGAAATTTCCTATTCGCGCAACGAGCCCTGCCCCGCCTGTCACGGAACGGGCGCGAAGAACGGCACCGCCTTCAACACCTGTAAAAAATGCGGCGGGAAGGGTCAGATCCGCTTTACGCAGGACACCATGTTCGGCAGAACGGTGCGCGTGGGCGCTTGCCCCGATTGCGGCGGCAGAGGGAAGATCATCACCGACAAATGCCCCGATTGCAAGGGCAAGGGATTCCTTCGCCGCGACACCAAGGTCACCTTGAACATTCCCGCGGGCGCGGATACCAATTCGTACATGCGCAAGCGCGGGTTCGGTCAGGCGAGCGCGGAAGGGGGCGAGGCGGGCGATCTCGTCGTCGTGTTTCAGGTGGAGCCGCATAAAATTTTTCAGCGCAGGAATATGGATCTGTACGTGGATCTGCCGATTCCCTTTCAGACGGCGGCGCTCGGCGGTACGGTCAAGGTGCCCGATCTCGACAACGCGTTCGAGTATACCATTCCCGAAGGCACGCAGAACGGCACCACGTTTATGGTGCGCGGCAAGGGAATCAAGTCGCGGCAGGGCACGGGCAATCTGTACCTGCGGGTATTTGTGGAGGTTCCGACCAAGCTGAGCCGCGACCAGAAACGGAAATTGCAGGACGCGGGCGACGCGCTCGAAATGAAGCAGTTCGACAAGGCGAAGAAGTATTCCGACAATCTTTCCGCGCTCTACGGCACGGAAGCGTATAAAAAGTAAAATTTTCATCGGGCGCGAACGCGCCCGATTTTATTTTGTCCGTTCTTGACATATCGGCGAAAATCGACTATAATAGAACGCATGAAGTATATCGAATTGACCGTACATACCACGACGGAGGCGAGCGAGCTGATCGCCGACGCGATGTGGGAGGAAACGCCGCACGGCGTCGCCGTATGCGACGCCGCAGATATTATCGCCTTGCAACGGGATTCCTCCGTGTTCTGGGATTATCTCGACGAATCGCTCGCCACGCCCGAACGGCGGGACGTCCTCGTCAAATGCTTTCTCGAACCGGATACCGCCGAACGGACCGCCGCGCGCGTCATGCAAAAGATCCGCGCGCGCAAAGAGCTTGCGGAGGGGATTCCCTTCGGCACGCTCGAAGAAACGAAGCGGGAGATCGACGGCGACGACTGGATCGACGTGTGGAAGAAGCACTTCCGCCCCATTCATATCGGGGAGCGGGTGGTCGTCGTGCCCGAGTGGATCGCGTACGGGGCGAAGGAGGGCGAAGCCGTCGTCCTGCTCGATTCGAACATGGCGTTCGGTACGGGAGAACACGAAACGACCTCCATGTGTCTGGAATTTTTACAGGAGTATCTCAAAGCGGGCGATACTTGCATCGACGTGGGCTGCGGGAGCGGGATTCTCGGAATCGCTGCGGCGAAGCTCGGTGCGAAAAAATGCTATCTCACCGATCTCGACCCGATTGCCGTGGAGAGCGCGCGGCACAACGCGGAGAAGAACGGGGTGACCGGAACCGTCGAGGTCGCGCATTCGAATCTGTTGGACGAGGCGGAAATTACGGGAGACGTCGTGCTTGCGAACATTACGGCGGAAGTGCTCGTGTTGCTCGCGCCCGATATCCCCAAATATTTAAAGAAGGGCGGCACGCTGATTTTAAGCGGCATTATCGCGGACAGGCTGGAAAAGGTGCGCGCGGCGTATTGTGCGGCGGGGCTTACGGAGCTTGCCGTCCGCCGCAAGGGCGAATGGTACGCCATGGCGTTCGCCGGATAAATTTGTTTTTTCAGCTAAAAACAAATCGTGTGAATAAAAAAAGGAGAAATGATGTCTGCGCCGAAACGTTTTTTCGTAGAAAGTATATCCGAAGAGGTCCTGCTGACGGGCGAGGAATTCAACCACGCAAAGAACGTTCTGCGTCTGAGCGAGGGAGACGAAATCACCTTGCTCGATGGCGGCGGGCTCGAATATCCCGCGATCATTGCGCGGGTGGAAAAGAACGCCGTGCGGGTGCGCGTCATCGGCAAGCGGGTTTCGGACAAGGAACCGAAAAAGGAGATCTATCTGCTCGTCGGCGCGCTGAAAGGGGATAAAACGGAGCTCGTCGTACAGAAGGCGGTCGAGCTCGGCGTGCGCAAAATCGGCGTGTTTCATTCCCGCTATTGCGCGGCGTACATGAACGAAAACAAACTCGAACGCCTGAACAAGGTCGCGCGGGAAGCGGCGAAGCAGTGCCTGCGCGCGTCCGCGCCCTCGGTCGTCTATTTCGATACCGCGGAGGAAGCGTTCGCCTCGGCAAAGGACTGCGAGAGCAAACTCTTCGCATGCGAGTTTTTGGAAAAGAGCGAAACGGGGATTCCCGCAAGCGCGGACTCGTACGCGCTCGTCGTAGGGAGCGAAGGGGGCTTTACCGAAGAGGAATTTCAAGCCGCCAAAACTTCGGGATTTGTGGGCGTTTCCCTCGGCAGGCGTATTCTGCGCGCCGAAACGGCTGCGATCGCGTTTACTTCCGTCGTCGCCTATCTCGCGGGGGAACTGCAATGAAAGCGTGCGTGTTTACCCTCGGGTGCAAGATGAACGAGGTCGAGAGCGCGTCGCTCATGCGCGGGCTCGAGGACCGCGGCTGGGAGACGACCGACGAGCTCGGCTTTGCCGATCTGTATCTGATCAATACCTGCGCGGTGACCGCGGAGGCGGAGCGCAAGAGCCGTCAGGCGGTGGCGCGGGTGCGCAAATTCAATCCCGAAGCGCCCGTCGTCGTGTGCGGTTGCGCGTCACAGAACGCGCCCGAAGCGTTCGGAACCCGCGATGGCGTGATGCTGGTATCGGGCACGGCGCATAAGAACCGGTTGCTCGATCTCTTGTCCGAGCGGGGGATTCTGCGGGATACGGAGGAGAGCTTTTGCGAAATGCCGTACCCCAAGCGCACCAGAACGCGCGCCTTTCTGCGCATACAGGACGGGTGCAACCGGTTCTGTTCCTATTGTCTGATTCCCTATCTGCGGGGCAGGACCCGTTCGCGGAGCGCGGAGAGCGTGCTCGCGGAAGCGCGGGCGTGCGGGGCAAAGGAGATCGTGCTCACGGGGATTGATATCTCCTCCTACCGCGACGGAGAGACCGATCTCGGCGGACTGCTGTTAAAGCTGAAAGAAATTCCCGCGCGCATTCGGCTGGGCTCGCTCGAGCCCTGCGCGGTGACGGACGGATTTCTGACCGCCGTGCGGGCGGCGGGCAACGTCGCGCCGCACTTTCATCTGTCGTTGCAGAGCGGGTCAGGCAAGGTGCTCCGCGCCATGAACCGCCGTTACACGCGGGAAGAATATCTCGAAGCCTGCGCGCGCGTCTTTCGTTATTTTCCGGACGCCGCGATCACGACGGATATCATAGTGGGTTTCCCCGGTGAAACGGAGGAGGATTTTCAGGAATCCCTTTCGATCGTGGGCGAAGCGGGGCTCGCCCGCGTGCACGCCTTTCCCTTTTCCCCGCGTGCGGGCACTGCGGCGGCGAAGCTGAAGGATACGCCCGCGCCCGTCAAAAAGGAGCGCATGGCGCGCATGCTGAAAGAGGCGGCGCGCGCCGAAGCGGAATACGCCGCGCGCTTCGTCGGGAAAGAGGAAACCGCCCTGTTCGAAGAGGACGGCGGGTATACGGGAAACTATCTTCGCGTGTACGCAAAAAACGCGCGCGAGGGGGGCATGTACCGCGTGCGCC
The DNA here is from genome assembly GCA_021768985.1 of Bacillota bacterium. GTDB lineage: Bacteria > Bacillota > Clostridia > Christensenellales > Borkfalkiaceae > Gallimonas. The sequence continues at coordinate 10,935 of JAETTR010000013.1, read as the reverse complement.
TGTTGCAAAGAGAGAAAGACGGCTTATCCGCCGAAATTATAACGGAATTCACCGAAAAGGAGTAAGGTATGGAAAACTGCATTTTTTGTAAGATTATCGCGGGGGAAATTCCCTCCGCAAAGGTGTACGAGGACGACGAGATCGTGATCTTCAAGGACATCGAGCCCAAGGCGAAGATTCATCTTTTGTGCGTGCCCAAGGAGCACTTCGCCTATCTTTCCGAGCTGAATGAAGCACGCGCCGCGCTCGTCGGGCGCACCCTCTTGAAGATCGGAAAAATCAAGGACGATCTCGGACTGTCGGAGGGGTATCGCGTCGTCGTCAACCAAGGGGAGAACGCGGGGCAGACGGTGCACCACCTGCACATTCATCTCCTCGGCGGCGAGCCTCTGCCGTGGTAAGCCGCGCAAAAAAAATTTTTTCGCGCCGCGTATAAAACGCAACCGATCGGTCAACAATCCTTCCGAACGTATCGGGAGGATTTTTTTATGCGGAAAATTTGGGTCGTCGCAAAAGCGTTTTTCATCGTTTTATCTTCGCTCGGTTGCGCCGCGTTCGCGCTCTTTCTCGCGCATGCTCCCGCGTTCGAGATCGGGCAGGGCTACGAGCTGTATTGCGGCGCGTCCTCTTCCGCGCTCGTCGTGCGCACGGACAATCCCGCGTGCGACAAAATTTTGCTCGGCGGGGTGAAAGGGGAGAGCGTACGCTATCGCGGCGACTGCGCGCGGGAACTGATCTCCCGTTACCGCGCGGACGTACTCTTTATGGAAGAAGCGGGCGGCGTGACGAATTACTACTGCCATTCCCCCCTGTTCGGCGCGGGCGTGGCGATCGGCGGGTACGTCGTCAACCTGCATCTGGCGGTCGGCGAAGAGCAGACGGCGGCGGGTACGCCCCTGATTTTCGGCGGATTTTAAAAAGCAGGTATAAAATGCGAAAACGCCGTCAAACATCTACATAGAAATTTTTCTCGGAGGATATCATGAAAGAAGAAAAAACCAAAAGCAAAAAAAGAGTTCTGTACTATCTGATCCTTGCGGTGAGCGTTCTGTTGCTCGCGGCGGCTACCGTTCTCACGGTGTATTTCGTTTCCGGCAAGTCCGATAACGTGCTCGAGAAACCGCCCGTGATCGAGGACCCGAACAACCCGAACAACCCGAACAATCCGGACAATCCCGACAATCCGAATCAACCGGATAACCCCGATGATCCGAACGAGCCTGACGATCCCACTGGGGGCGGCGACGTGGAACTGCCCAAGTATGCGGCGCCCCTTGCAAGCGTGAAATATTCGCTCGGCTACGGCGAAATTTACACCAACCAGACGGTCGGCTGGTCGTACCGCCACAAGGCGATCGACTTCGCGGCGGAAGTCGGCGCGGAAGTTTACGCCATGGCGGACGGCGAAGTGGAAGCGGTGAGCTACAACGATAAGACGGGAAACTATATTATCGTGGATCACGGCGACGGCTTAAAGACCATGTACCGTTTTGTAGAGCCCGTCAAGGGGCTCGGAAAGGGCGCAACGGTGAAGAAGGGCGCGGTGATCGGCGCGGTCGCCGAAGCGTACGGTTCGGAATATAAGGACGGTCCGCACCTGCATTTTGAGGTGTCGAAGAACGGCGTGGCGCAGAATCCCACCGATTACTTCGAAGCCGTGCTCGAAGAAAAGTAAATGAAAAAAGACCTCCCGCGCGGGAGGTCTTTTTGATAACTCGTTAAGTTCGTTACTGAATGAAGTCGGCTTTCACGAGGGTATAGTGCACGGTGCCGAGGTTTTGCATGACGGGCACGCTTCTGCGCAGCATCACGTTGCGGTATGCGTTGTTGGCGTTGTCCGTCTTTTTTGCGTACACGAGGGTAACGGCTTGTCCGGGGTTGGTCGCCTTATACCCGAAGGAGAATTCGTTCGCCACGATATCCCGCGTAACCGCTTCGCCGTTCAGCGTGAAGGAGAACGAGGATTCCAACTTTTCCTTGGGGGTTTCCGTCATGGCGACGGAGGTCACGTTCATGTCGAGGGGGTTGATCGTTTTCAACGTCACGGCGGAGGCCATGTCCAGTCCGCGCAGAATAAATTCGAGCTGTTCGTTGTCGAAGTGGTTGACGCCCTTCCCCAGAGAAACGGTCTTTTCCTTTTCCGCCTCGGCGGGAAGGGTCTGTACGAACTTGACGTTCGCCTTGGAAAGGGGATTGGTGTAGTTGACGGAAAACGTGTAGTCGTAGGTGGTGACCGCCTTGTCGATCTCCGTCGTGACGCCCGTGGGCGAAGTGCTGATTACGTGCTTTGTGCTCTCGATCGGCTGTAATCCGTTGGTGATGCTGCGGAAGTATACGAGGGATTCGACGGAATCGCGGAACGTTTTTTCCGCGCCGTTCAGCGTATAGGCGCCCTTCACGTCCAGCTTGGTCGCGTAGCGGTACACCGTTTCCGTTTTGTCGCCGTCGGGGAGCTGTTTCGCCATTGCGGTCAGCTCGGTCGTGTAAGTTCCCGACTCGTACGCAAGGGTGAACTCTTTGGAATCGGAGGGCTCGAACGTCACGGCGTATTCGAGCTTTTCGCTTGTGCCGCTCTGAATATCGCGGATCGCGGTGTCGCGGTGCCAGTTGGCGCTGAACGCCTGCGTGGGGGTTCCGCCGCACGCGCAGAGGATGGTAACCGGCAACAACAAAGACGCCGCCGCAAGAATTTTCTTTTTCATTTCTGTCTCCTGATCGGTCTGATTCAAATTATAGCATAAAATTTTCGGTTTGTAAAAATAAATCGTTGAAAATAAAGGAAAATTTTGTGAAATATGTTATAATTGATTTGCAAAGTCGGTTTTTTCTTGTCGTCTCCCTTTGAAAGGGGGAAGCCGGAGATCAGCATGAAGCTTCAATTGATCGAAGCGCCTACGCTCGACGACGCGCTTGCGGCTCTTGCCGCTTCCGTCGCGGAGAAGGAGTCGCGGGGCGAAAAAAATTTCATATTCTGCGAGGACAGGCTCACCCTGCTCGCGGAGCGCGCCGTGCTGGAGGCGGAGGGGGGAACCTTCTCTACGGAGGTTTCCACGTTCGCGCGCTTTTTATCCGCCGAAAAGCGGACGATCTCCAAACAGGGTTCGGTCATGGCGATCTCCGCGATTCTCGCCGAACGCGCGTCCGAGCTGAAATGCTTTCAGAAGGGCTCGGCGCAGGCGCTGTACGAGACGATCGCCCAGCTTTCCGCTTCCCGCGTGAACGGAGAAATGCTGCGGGAGAGCGCGGCGCAGTCCGAGGGCTTGCTTGCGGCGAAGCTTTCCGATCTTGCGCTGATCTCCGGGGAATACGAAAAATTTCTGCGCGGGAACGAGCTGCTCGACGAAAACGGCTATCTCGCGCTTTTGCCCGATAAGATCGCTTCGGGCGCGCTGAACGATTGCAACGTGTTCTTCTTCGCCTTCCCTTCCTTTACCGCGCAGGCGCGGGAAGGACTGCGCGCGGCGATGGAGCACGCGGGGAGCGTGACGGGCATCTTTCTCGGCGGGCGGGAGGAGATCTACGCCAACGAGGGCGCGGAACTCTTTTTGCAGACCGCGAAGGAGTACGGCGGCGCGGCGCGGTTGCGTACGGATTGCTCTCTGGGCGGCGACGCGCTCGTCTTGCGCGACCGTCTGTTTTCGCCCGAACATTTTACGAACGGAAAACGAAAGGCGGAGCAGGTGGTTCTGTTCCGCGCGCGCGACGACGCGGAAGAGTTCGAAGCCGTCTGCGCGCTGATCAGGAAACATATTTCGGCGGGGCTTCGGTATCGCGATATCGCCGTGCTCGTGCCCGGCAAGGAGAGCTTTCCCTTGGCGGAAAAGCTCTTCCGCGCACATCAGATTCCCTTCTTCGCCGACCGCAAGCGGACGTTTTCTTTGCACCCGTTCTGCGCGTTCGCGCTCGCCTGTCTGGAGGGCGCGGCGGACGGGCTTCTGCCCGAATCGGCGGACGCGATCGCTTCGAACGTCTACTTCGGCGACGGCGATCAGTACCGCAATTATCTTTTGAAGTTCGGCGGTTACCGCGGCGGCGCGCGGCGGGAGATCAAGGAGGGCGAGGCGGTAAAGGGGTACGATCGGAACGCGCTCGCCGCCTGCCGCGAAAAGCTGCTCGCGTGCGTGAAGCTCTTCCCCGCCAAGGGCACGGGCTTGCAGTACGCTTCTGCCGTGCGCGCGCTGTACGCGCTCGTAAACGGCGAGGCGGTCACCGAATCGCTCGCGTCCCGCCTGACGGGCGCGGAAAAGGAATTTCTCGATCTTGCGCCGCTCGAAGGGGTGCTCGCCGAAACGGAGACGGTGGCGGGCGGGCAGACCTTTACGGCGCGCGAGTTCGCCGCCATGTTCGCGAGCGGGCTGAATTCGCTTGAAATTTCCATGATCCCGCAATCGCAGGACGCGGTGTTCGTCGGCGATATCACGGAGAGCCGGTTCGCGCGGGCGAAGGTTCTGTTCTGCACGGGTCTGACCGACGCTCTGCCGCGGGTATCCGCGGACACGGGTATCCTTGCCGACGGCGAAATCGGAAAGCTCTCCGAGCTGTCGGTGCGGATCGAGCCCGCGATCGCGGTCGTCAACGCGCGGGCAAGGGAGAGTCTGGCGCTCAATTTGTGCGCCTTTTCCGAAGCGGCGTATTACAGCCGTCCGTTGCGGGTCGGGGAAACGGAAACGGGGGAGAGCGAAGCGCTTTCCTATCTCGAAAAAATCTTCTCGCCCCTACCCATGCCCGAGCTGTTCCCCTACGATTGCACGACGGACGAAACGGCGTTGTTGCGGCTGATCGCGCTCCGTCAGGACGTCGCCGCGGGGCGGGAGTACGACGGGGGCAAGTTCTCCGCGCTCTACGCGCTGTTGAAGGAAACGTACGGCGAGGACGGGCTCGAACGGATTCTGAACGGCGGAGAGAAGGAACGGGTGCCTCTTGCGGGGGAACTGTACTTTTCCGCCGATGTCTCGCCCACCCTGCTCGAAACGTACTTCGCCTGTCCGTATAAGGGGTTTGCGGCGCGCGCTCTGCGCCTGCGGGAACGGGAGGAGCGCACCGTGCTCGACACCGACACGGGTACCTTCGTGCACGCCGTGCTCGAAAGAGTCGCGCGGGAATTCAACGAAATCAAGAGCGAGGAGGACTGCCGCGCCCGCGCGATCGTCGCGGGCGGCGAGCTGCTGAACAGCCCCCGCTTCTTCGCGCTGACGGATACCGACGCGGGCAAATACACGGGCGAACGGCTGGTGCAGGAGGGCGCTTCGGCGGCGGTCGCCGCCTACCGTCAGCTCACCCATTCGGGATTCCGCGTGCGGAGCGCGGAGGAGCGGATTTCCCTGCCCGAGCTCGGCATGCGCGGCGTGGCGGATCGGGTGGACGAAGCGGGTAGCTACGTGCGCGTAATCGACTATAAGACGGGCGCGACGGACGATACGCCCACCGCCTATTACACGGGCAGGAAGCTGCAGCTGCAGCTTTACTTGCTCGCGGCGGCGAAGGGCGGGATCCCCGCGGGCGCGTTCTACTTTCCCGCGGCGGAGGAGTACACGAAAACGGCGGAAGAAAAATACCGCATGAGCGGGTTCTTTTCCAAGGAGGAAGAGGTGCTTTCGCTGATGGACACCGTGCGGAAGGACGGGGAGAAGAGCGCGTTTTTCGAAGGGGGCGGCAGAACGGAAAAGGGAATGGGACAGAGCGAATTCGAAACCTTTCTCGAATACGCCCGTCTGGTATCTCTGCGCGCGGAAGAGGAGATGCGGGGCGGCAACGTCGCGCCCTCTCCTTACGACGGCGCGTGCGCCTATTGCAAGTGTCTGGGCGCATGCGGGTTCACGGGGAATCCGCGCAAAGAGGACTCCGTACGTTGCGGAGACATCGTAAATCTGGTGCGCCGCACGGAGGAGGAAGCATGAACTACACGCCCGAACAACAGGCGGCGATCTCCGCCCGCGGCAGAATTATCGTGTCCGCCTCGGCGGGGAGCGGCAAGACCTTCGTCATGATCAACCGCCTCGTGGAACTCATTTTACAGGGCGCCGATTTGAACCGCGTGCTGGCGCTCACCTTCACCAACAAGGCGGCGGCGCAGATGCGCGACCGCCTGCGCGCCGCGCTCTTAAAAAATATCGGCGAAAATCCTTCCGCCCGCGCCCGTTTGAAGGAACAGCTCAAATCGCTTCCGATGGCGGAGATCGGCACGATCCATTCCTTTTGCGGCAGGCTCGTGCGCACGCATTTCTATCTCGTCGGCGTCGATCCCGCCTTCCGCATTATTTCGCCCGAGGACGCCGAGGGCAACGCGCTGTCCGCCAAGGCGACGGCGGAAGTGTTCGAAGAAGCGTACGCGGACGGGGGCGAAGAATTCGCCGATCTGCTCTCCGTGTATTTCCGCAAGAAAAAGGATACGCGGTTAAAGAATCTCGTGCTTTCCCTCTACCGCGCCGTGCGCGGGGGCGAAGGCTACCGCGAAACGCTCGCGCGGATCGGGCGGGAGGACAAGTTCGGGGAAGCCTGCGGAATCCTCTGCGATGATTTTCGTCGGAACGCGGAATTTTTGTTGAACAAGACGCGGGAGATTTCCGATTCGCTCGGCGGCAAAAACGCGCGGGCGGAGCTTGTGTGCGGGGATATCGCGAAGGTGTGCGAAACGCTGCTCGCCGCGCCCGACCTGTTTGCCATGGCGGAGTTCGCGGGCGCGCCGTTCGCGATCGCGACGATGCCCCGCATGACGAAGGCGGAGGGCGCGGAGCTGAAAGCGCTGAAAACGCTTTCGGCGTGCTCGAAGGCGGTCAAAGAGCTTTGCGGCGAAATTCGGGAGATCGGCGGACGGGAGGAGGAATACGCGCGTTGCGAAAACGGTCGCCGCCGCGCCGCCGCGCTTGCCGGACTCGCGCTGAAATACGACGAAGCGTAGTCCCGCCTGAAGCGGGAAGCGAACGTGCTCGATTACGACGATCTGGAGCATTTCGCGCTCGCCGTCCTTCAGAACGAGGACGCCCGCAAAGAGCTCTCCGAAAAATACCGCTACGTGTTCGTGGACGAGTATCAGGACGTCAACCCCGTGCAGGAGAAGCTTATTTCCCTCGTTTCGGGGGAAGAGCTCTTTCTCGTGGGGGATTCCAAACAGGCGATCTACGGCTTCCGCGGGAGCAGGTCGGAATATTTTATTCGGAAGGAAAAAGAGCTCGAACATTCCTTACGGCTCACGTCGAACTTCCGTTCGGCGAATCGGGTGCTCGAAGCGGTGAACCGCGTGTTCGCGCCGATCATGGAAAACTACCCGCCCATGCGGGGCGGGGATCGGTACGGCGGCTATGCGGGCGAAGTGTTCTTCCGCGCCGTGCGCGAAGAGAAGAACGAAAAGACGGAGCGCAGTATCTATTCGGTGCTCGAAAACGCGGGCAGGGCGGAGACGGACGCGCTCGCCGAGCAGGTCGCCCTGCTCGTGGAGGAGGAATGCGGCGCGCAGTGGTACGACGCGGACGAAAAACTCGGAGAGGGCGAGGACGATCGCAAGCGGTATAAGCCCGTCACTTACGGCGACGTCGCCGTGCTCACCCGCAAGAATACGGGCGACGCGGAGCGGATCGTGCGCGCCCTCGCGCGGCGGGGAATTCCCGTCACGTCCTCCTCCAAAACCAACGTGTGCGATTGCTTCGAGGCGCGGCTCGTCATCGACTGGCTGTCCTGGCTGGACAACGCCGAGCAGGATATTCCGCTCGCAACCGCCCTCCTTTCCGCGATCGGCGGCTTTACCGATTCCGAGCTCGCCAAAGTCCGCGCCCGCTTTCCATCGCCGTTCACCTTTCGCGAAGCGTGTCGGGAGTACGAAAAAAAGATGGCGGACGGCGTGGCGAAAAAGCTCGCGGCGTTTCGGGCGCGGGCGGAGGAGCTCCGCTTGCACGCGCGCGTGCGGACGGCGGCGGAAGTGATCAACGAACTGCTCGACGCGGGTCTCGAACGGCAGATCGCCGCCAAACAGGGGGGCAGGGAGCGGCTCACGCGGGTGCGCAGACTCACCGCCGAGGCGGAGAGCTGCGGAAGCGTGCACGACTTCCTCGTGCGTCTGAAAGCGACCGACTACCGCGTGGAATACGCGGAGAGCGGCGGCGAAGGCGCGGTCAAGGTGCTCACCATGCACGCCTCCAAGGGGCTCGAATACCCCGTCGTCATTCTCGCCGGTCTGGACGGCAATTTCCACGGCGCGGAAAAGGACGAGCTCATGTACACCGAGCGGCTGCTCGTCTCTCCCCGCGCGTACGATACCGAACAAAAGCTCGTATCCGAAACGCTGGCGCGCCGCGCGGCGGCGGTGTTGCAGCGCAGAGAGGAGCTCGTACAGGAAAAGAATCTGTTGTACGTCGCCATGACGCGCGCCCGTTGCCGTCTGCATATCATGTACGGGGAGCGCGATCACGCGCTTTCGCCCGAGTACGCCAAGCGGTTTTCCGATTTTATCGATTTTTCCGCCTGCGCCGAATATCGGGTAGAGGATTCGCCCGCGGAACGACCCGCGCCCGCACGCAACGCGTTCGCCGCGGCGGCGGATACGGAGGCTTACGAACTGCTTCGGCGCGTTTATCAAGCCGACTACGGGGATCGGGCGAGCGTTTCCCTGCCCGTGAAAAGCTCGGCGACCGATCTGTTGCGCGGCGAAACGGTACCCTTCTTCGATACGGACGAAGAGGGCGGCTACACGGCGGAGGAGGGGATCGCCTATCACGCGTTTCTGGAACGCGCGCGGTTCGGCATGCCCGCGGCGGAACAGCTTGCCGACATGCGCGCGCGGGCGGAGCTGTCCGAGGAAACGCTTGCGCTGTTAAAGACCGAAAAGCTGGAACGCATACTCGCGATTCCCGCGATCGCCGCGCTGAAAGGAATGCGGGTTCGGCGGGAACAGACCTTTCTTGCGCGCCTGCCCGCTTGCGAGCTGTACGAAACGGAGTCGAAGGACGAGATCGTCTTTCAGGGCGCGATCGATTTGCTGTGCGAAACGCCGCAGGGATATCTCATTCTCGATTATAAGTATTCGGGGCACGGCGACGACTATCTGCGCGCGCGATACGAAAAGCAGATTCGTCTTTATAGAAAGGCGACGGCGCGCGCGTTGAAAATCGACGAAGCCAAAATTTCCGCAAAAATCATCAACGTTGCAAGGTGTCGGGAAATAGAAATGTAGATTAAGTTCACGAATTTCTTTCAAACAGAAATCTCTGCGAGGCAGAATGCGGGCAAAGAAATTCCGTGAGCTGAAATAATTTTAAAAATGTAAAAAGAAAAAATTGCAAAACGGGCGGATTCGACGAAAACAGTCAGAATCCGCGGGATAAAAGGAGGAGCGTATGGCAATCCTTTATCAGAACTGAAAACTGATATCGGAGGTCGTAAATCAACAAATGGAAATTTTCAATCAAATCGTCAACTTCGTCGCGGAACGGGTGCCCGATTGGGTCGCTCTGTTCGCATGTCCCGCGCTTCTGGTGCTCGTTACGGTGATTCTCGCCGTATTCGGCGGAAAAAGAGCGTATTGGGGGCTCTCCGTAATCGTGCTCGGCGCGGGCTTCTTCCTCGTCGCCTGCAAGCAGGGGAGCGAAACCGCGTTGCTGTATCTCGCGCTCTGCGCCGTGCTCTGCGGCGTATTGCGGCTCGTACTCTTCCTGCCCCGCCCCTTCGGCAGAAAAAAGAAGCGCGGCAGCCGCGAGGAAAAAATTTATCAGAAATTCCGCGAACCGCTCGACTATCCCGCGGAGCCGACTGCGCCCGCGGCGAACCGCGTCGAAGCGCCCGCCGTTACCGCCGAGGAGTGCGGAATGCAGCTCGAATACGTATCGGGCTTGCTCGGGAAGTTAAAGGCGGAACGGCTCACGGCGGCGGACCGTCTGGAAATCGAGGTGCTCTCCCGCGCGATCGATACCTACCGCGGCAAATCCCTGACCGAATCGGAGCTCGGCTCGCTCAACGACTGCCTCGCCTCCGTTTTGAAGATGACTGCAAAATATAAGCTTTAAAAGAAACGCGAAACGCGCCCGACTGTGAAAACAGTCGGGCGCGTTTTTTATTCTTTTCAAATTCTGCCGAGAATAAAATCGACGGAGCAATCGTATTCTTTTGCAATACGAACCAAGCTTTCTACGGTCGGCTCGTAAAGTCCTTTCTGCCAGCGGTTTATCGTTTCATCGGACAGTTTTACGTCTTTTCCCAAACGGTATTTTGTGATTTTAAAATGCTTTAATAAAATATTTATCTGTTCGGAAAACGGCGGTCTCCGCTTATAAATGCGATCGTCCAAAACGTCGGAACGTCCAAGCAGATAATCTGTCGAACAGCGGAAGAAGTCGGCAAGAATCGTTAAGCTTTCGGCGGACGGCAAGCGTTCTCCCTTTAAAAATCTTGCAATCGCGGATTGATCGATTTTTGTTTTTTCCGCCAACTCGGGCGTTTTCACTTCGGCTTCGTCCATCAGTTCTTTCAGTCGCATCGGGAACTTCGACAAGATATCCATAAAATAGTGCTCCTTCGACAAATAATTATCCCACAGTCTGGCAAAAAACATTTGCGTTCTGGTCAGACATAGGGGTATAATTATATGTAGAATTCAGCGCGCGAATTCATGACTGACGAAGGAGAATCATTTATGAAAAACGAACAGAAGTACGAAGAATTAATTGCGGCGAACGAGCCGCCGGTTTCCCCGCAGGATTTGCTTGACGAAATCGAACCGATTTTAAAAGATTATTTTGTCGGGAAGTTTCTTCGCGGAGGAAACGGATTGTTTTACAAATTGCCGAACAATCAGACTTTTGTGCTTGCGGTTACAGACCTTAATATGTAATTTTGCCCACCCCCGTATACAGGGGTGGGCGGAAAAGCGGGCGGCGGGATCGAACGAATTTACAGAACGTTCGTAAGCGTGTTCACGGTGAGCTCCAACAGACGGTTACTGCGCCGCGC
>JAETTR010000389.1 GCA_021768985.1 Bacillota bacterium | reverse complement strand
GGCGAATTTTACGAAGCCCGCTGGTTCTCTTCCGCGCCCGAATGCGCCCCCACGATCGAGCTTTGGGAGAACGAATATACGGCGTTTACCAAAAATCTTTTATTGCGCGACAATTCGCTTCAGGAAATCTGCGTCGGCTGCGAAATCTGCGAAGATCTCTGGGCGGGCGGTTCGCCGTCCTACGGGCATTGCCGCCGCGGCGCGAATCTGATCGTCAATCTTTCCGCTTCGAACGAAACCGTGGGCAAGCGGGAATACCGCAAAACGCTGATCGCCGCGCAGTCGGGCAAAAACGCGTGCGCTTACGTGTATGCGGACGCGGGCGTCGGCGAAAGCACTTCCGACCTCGTGTTCTCGGGAAACAATCTGATTTTCGAAAACGGAACCCTGCTTGCGGAAGCCAAGCCGTTTGCGGGCGAAGCCGCCATCGCGGAGATCGATACGGGCTATCTGGCGCACGAGCGGAAGCGGCTGAACACATGCGAAGCGGGATCGGACGACGGCTATCCCGTGGAAACGTGCTCCTTCGTCGGGAACGGCGAACTGTCGGTGCGCAAGGTTTCGCAGACGCCGTTCGTGCCCGAAGGCGAGGAGCTCTTCGAACGCGCCGAGCTCATTCTCTCCATGCAAGCGCACGCGCTCGCGCGGCGCATGAGCCACGTGAAAGCGGATACGGCGGTAATCGGCGTATCGGGCGGGCTCGATTCCACGCTCGCGCTCCTCGTGACGGCGCGCGCGCTCGACCTGCTCGGCAAGCCCCGTGAATCGCTGATCGCGGTTACCATGCCCGGCTTCGGCACTACGTTAAAGACGAAGAACAATTCTCTTTCCTTAATGCAGGCGATCGGCGCGACGGTCAGAACGATCGGGATATCGCAGACCGTTTTAAAGCATTTTAAAGACATCGGGCACGATCCCGAATCGATGAACGCGACCTACGAGAACGCGCAGGCGCGCTATCGTACCATGATTTTGATGGACCTCGCCAACGAAACGAACGGGCTCGTAATCGGCACAGGCGATCTTTCCGAGCTTGCGCTCGGCTGGTGCACGTATAACGGCGATCACATGAGCATGTACGGGGTCAACGCATCCGTTCCCAAAACGCTCGTCCGCCACCTCGTATTGTGCGAAGGGAAACGTCTGGGCGGCAGAATGGAGGTCGTTTTGAAGAGCGTGGTGAACACCGAAATTTCGCCCGAGCTGCTTCCGCCCGACGCCGAAGGGAACATCGCGCAAAAGA
>JAETTR010000388.1 GCA_021768985.1 Bacillota bacterium | reverse complement strand
GCCCGACTACTACGTTTCGAGCGAACCGGTCTACGTTGACCCCGACCGCATAGCAGCAGACCTGCTTGCGATGATGCGCGGCGAGTACCGCAGCAGGTCGCCTGATGCGGCTACGACGGTACAAGGGCGGCTCGACCTGTAATAGCGCCACTTGGCGGCGGCGCAAACGAATCAGAAAGGCAACGACATGGCAAACGAAACGACAATCCCGTTACTGTTCCCGGAGGAATTCAACAGCAACGCCGCGTGTCTCCTTCAGGCGGTCGAAGCAGTTGTTTTCGAAGAATGCTGCAACAACGGCTGCGTGTTCAGACGCGGCGGCGCGTTCCTGGGATTCGACGTTGAGCATCCGACCAGTTGCAGCCACTTCAAGGTTTCCGCTTGCGCTCCAATCGAATGCACCGCGTTCCAGCCCGATTGCGGCGATGCGGCATGAGCGGCGACCGCAGCAAGATAGTCGAGCGAATCCGCAAGCTTCTCGCACTTGCGGATGACAAGGGCGCGACCGAAGCAGAAGCCGTGGCCGCAGTGATGATGGCACAGCGCCTGATGGCCGAAAACGACGTTGCAGATTGGGAACTGCACTCGATGGACGAACAGCCGATAGCTACCGCAGAAAGCGAGCCTGTGCGCAGGCGGTGGCGCTGGACGCTTGCCGATGCAATATCTTCGAACTTCCGTTGCCGATACTACCAGAATAGAAAACGCTGCGCACCGACCGGATGGAAGACCGAGTATCGCATGATCTTCTACGGATACGAATCGGACGCGAAGGCCGCAGCGCTCGCTTTCGACTACCTGTACAAGATCGGCGACAGGCTGGGATGCAGGCAAGCTGGCAAGGCGTACAGGGAGCATGGCTATTCTGACGGAGCCTACAACGGGTTCGTCCTGGGCTTCGTCGCCGGAGTGCGCTCGGAACTTGAAAAGCAGTCGCAAGCGCTCCTGATCGTCGTGCCGCCGAAGGTCAACGAAAGCTACGAAGCGTTTTCCGTTGACTTCGGAAAGGCGAAAACCGACGTGTCGGTTGCCCGCACGTCTTTTTCCCTCGGCGCATACGAAAGCGGCCTGAAGGAAGGACGCGATGCGGTGCGTTCGCGCCGCATGGACGCGCCGGACGAAGACGGCGACGGCATGCGCGCCGTCGCGCTTCTCACCGAATGAGGGGCGGACAAGATGGGTAAATACGAATTGCCACCGGATTACAAATGCCCGTACTGCGGAACCGGTCACGATGCCGACT
>JAETTR010000387.1 GCA_021768985.1 Bacillota bacterium | reverse complement strand
TCAGGTGCTTCCGAAAATCAACGGCAGAAAGATCATCAGCACCGATATTTATCCGTTGATGAAATCTCCTTCGGGGAACGAATACCTGTTGCTCTCTACCTGGCTTCCCAAAATGGAGACGCTCAAGGAAGCCGCCGTCGCGAGCGGTTCGGAATTCCACTTGTTTATCCAGAGCTACATCGCGGGGTATAACCGCGACATTCAGAGCGAAGAGGACCTGTTGTTCCAGATCTATACCGTCATGGCGTTCGGCGTCGACGGATTCAGCTACTTCACCTACCGCGAATCCTTCCTTGCCGGTTTCGGCGGCGGTTGCGTGAGCAAAGACGAGAGCGCCACGCCGTTGGAAATGTACTATTGGGCGCAGAGCGCGAACGAGAAGATTACGAAGTTCGACCACGTGTTCCTTGCGTTCGACGAATGGAAGGGCGTCATGCCCGTGAACGGCACGAACAACCTTGCCGACGACGAGGAATACAACAACAACGGATTCGTGTTGGCGCACCCCGTCACGAAGCTCGATTGCGCGAAGAGCGTTTCCGCAACCGAGGACACGATCATCGGTCAGTTCGAGGATAAAGACGGCAACGACGGGCTCATGGTCGTGAATTTCAACGATCCCGCGAACAATCTCACGGACGTCGTTTCCTTCGAATTCGAGAAAGCCAACCGCGCGCTCGTGTACCGCAACGGCGAGCGTCTCGTTTACGAAGTAAAGAACAACAAACTCAGTCTGGAACTCGGCGTGGGAGAGGGCGTGTTCGTCATCCCCGTGCAGGTCTGATTTTCGGTAATTATTAGGAGGATATCTTATGAAAAAGAAAAGCATTTTTTGCGCGTTGCTCTGTCTGCCTTTGGTGTTCGGTTTCGCAGCTTGCGGGGAAACTGGCTCCGACGATCCCGATTCCCCGTCCGGCGGCAGCAAGGGCAGCATCAACATTCACTATATGGCGGGCGGGTTCTCATCCGACTCGAATAAGCTCATCTCCGCCGACTACAAGGCGTTGACGGGAGTGACGGTAAACTGGCGTCCGAGCTATTCGCAGGGCGAAATTCAACAGTTGCTCAATTCCGATCAGGAGCAGTACGATATCGTTATGCCGCTTTTGAACATGTACGCGGCGCAGGACGCGGGCAAGCTCGAGTGTCTGGACGACGTGTACGACGCGATTCCCGACGGCGCGGAGAAGCCGATCAAAGAGCGTATGAACCAAAGTTTGTACGAGTATTTCGCGGCGGAGGAC
>JAETTR010000386.1 GCA_021768985.1 Bacillota bacterium | reverse complement strand
AAAGATAAAAGGACTTATAGCCGAACACGGCGACACGCAGGATACCCTCGCTAAAAAGCTGGGTATCGTCCCGAATACGTTGCGCAGTTACCTCAAGGGTAGAACGGTTATGCGCGTCGATACCGTCGCACAAATCGCTGAAATCTATGGGGTTAAGCCGTTAGATTTGCTGACGGTAGACGAGTAAATTTTTTTTGCCGACAAAGTGGACTGATAGACCGCAAAACAAATAAAGGAGGTGGTTCACGGCAATGACGAAAGGACAGGAAATACCGGCAGAGGTCGGACGGCGGCTCGACGAATTATACGCGCTGCTGTTCGAACCGAAACCGAAAGGAGGTGAACAAGCGATGACGTGTCCGAACTGCGATGCAGATATGGAATACGACGAAGAGACCGGCGTCTGGCAATGTCCGGAATGCGGATACACGGAAAGCACGAGATAAGCAAATTTTTACAAAGAAAACCATCATTCGACAAAGGCTCTGGAATAACGACAAAGGGTCTTAAAAATCAAAATTCGACAGGAGTTAAAATTATGGAAATTAAAGTAACAATTTCGCTCGACGAGCGGACACACAGCGTACTGAACAGGCTCATCGCCGCACTTGGCGAAAGCAAAAAGAACGCGACTACCATCGTAACGACCGTAAACAGCGCAACCGACGCAACCGACGACAACGAGTGGACGGAAGAAGAAATGCGCGAAGCGATGGAAGAGATGCAGGACGTGTACGCCACGCAGGACGACTATGCGGATGCGGTCGAGGAAACACCCGCCCCCGCACCTAAAAAGGCGACAAAGCCCGTTTCTGACGGCGTGAGCGCAAGCAAAAAGGACAAGCCGAAAGTTACGCAGGAAGAGATACGCGCACTCGCCGCAGACGTTAAGGCGAAGACGGGCAGCGTCGACAAAGTAAAAGCCTTGCTGAACGCTTACTCGGCAAAGAACATCTCCGCGCTTCCGGCAGACAAGTGGGATGAGTTCGCCGCGAAATTAAAGGAACTGCTCTGATGCCCGACGTTCACGCAAAGTTAAGCGCAAGCGGCTCCGGTCGCTGGATGGCGTGTCCGGGGAGCGTAATCCTTGAAGACCTCTTCGAAGACGAGGGGAGCGTTTACGCCGAAGAAGGCACGACCGCCCACGCAGTCGCAGAGGCGCGTCTGAGGGCAGAATTTGACCCCACGGACGCGGAGAAACGCGAACGGGTAAATGCCCTCAAAGAAACGACCACGCCCGAAAT
>JAETTR010000385.1 GCA_021768985.1 Bacillota bacterium | reverse complement strand
GTTTCCGAAAGCGGGGTACGCATTCTGAACACGCAGGTTTCGCCGCTCGACGAGGCGAGTTTTCCGTATCAGAAAAATTTTGAAAGACTGCTTGCGACGGATGCGGTGATTGGGGATTTTTTTCATTCCGACCCTAAAACGTTTCGTTTGTATGACGACGGACGGGTCTACGAATCGCTGTCGCTTTTAATCAAGCGGTATGTTTCCCAAAATCTGCCGTCGGGCATTTTGGAGGATTGCCTCAAAATCGTGCTTGCCGATATTGCTGTGCAGTACGATAAACGCAGGAAGGCGTTCGGCGCGAATATCCATATCAAAAAGGCGATATTCGAAATCGAAAACGATCTTGCGAACGCGGACGTGGAGAAGATCGCGGAAAAGATCGGGATCAGCCGTTCTTATTTACAGCAGCAGTTCAAGCAATGCTTCGGTATGGGCGTGGGGCAGTATGTCACCAAACAGAAGATATTGCGCGCATGCAATTATTTCGGCAGTATGTCCAACGCGAATATCGCCGACGTTGCGAAAATGCTGGGCTATTCGCGCATCGCGTTCGAGCGGGCGTTTAAAAATATTATGGGCGTAACGCCGGGGCAGTACCTCGGTAAAATTAAAAACGGCAGCAACAAATGGGTGAAATATACTCCCGCACTCGGATATTACGATTTTAATGCGATGGTAAAAAACCCGAGCGAGAAATAGAATACAGTAAAATTATAAATTTTATCATGTTTATAAGACAAAACGATGCAAAACGCGTCGTTTTTTATTTTATTTTTACAAAACGGTCTTGACGCAGGTATTGATATTTTGTATTATTCTTGTAGAAAATATAAGAGGGAGTATTCTCATGAAGAGCTTTTTGAAAGTGGTTTCGTTAGGAGTTTCAACTGTTTTGGCGGGGTTAAGCTTGGCAGCTTGCGGCGGAAACGAAGTGCCTGCGAATACCGTCGAAATGTGGATGGTCGGCGGAAACGACGAAATCCGTTATCTCGATTCCGTTACTGCGGAGTACAACAAATTGGACGGATCCATGCAGGCGGGCTTTACGCCGATGGGTGCCTACAATACGATTCTCGAACGGTTTAAGTACGGCAACAATTTGCCCGATATCGTATATATGGACGACGAATATTTCAAACGGTTCGTGGACGGAGGATTTATTGTGCCTCTTGACGATTTGTTGGAGCAAAGCTCGTTGGATATTTCGGCAATGTGGCCGCAGGCGGTCAGCCGTTACCGCTACAATCC
>JAETTR010000384.1 GCA_021768985.1 Bacillota bacterium | reverse complement strand
CGGGTCGGCGCGCTGTTGCGACGGGCGAATATCGAACGTTGCCGCGAGCTCACGGTGGGAAACTTGCGGATGAATATGGACGAACATACCGCCTATGTGAACGGGGAAGAGATTTCGCTCACGGTGCGGGAATTTGATTTGCTTTTTAAACTGTTGTCCTTTCCCAAGCGCACGTTTACCCGTTCCCGCCTGATGGAGGAATTCTGGGATTACGACACTTCGGCGACTTCGCGCACGGTGGACGTGTATATCGTAAAACTGCGCGAAAAAACCGCAAATTGTACGGGATTCGAAATCGTAACCGTGCACGGCTTGGGGTATAAGGCGGTGCTGAAATGAAGAAAAAGCCGAAGGCGGGTTTTTCTCTGCTCGGCGCGTTGATCTTTTTCGTTACGATCGCCGTCGTCGTTACGGCTGCCGTGTTGTTGTATTCGGTCGTTGCGGAAAAGAGCGGGGGGAACAACGGCGTGATCGCGGGCGTTATGTTCTGCGTGGTGCTCTTTTTATCGCTCGTGTGCTCGCTGATCGATCTGTTCCGCCGTCAGTTCATGATCGAACGCCCCGTACGCGACATTCTCGAAGCGACGGAAAAAATCGCCGCGGGCGATTTTTCGGTGCGTTTGCCGATCGTGCACCCTTATAAGCGGTACGACGAATTCGATTGCATTGCGGAAAATTTCAACAAAATGGCGGAGGAGCTTTCGCGAACGGAGGTACTGCACAACGATTTTATATCCAACGTTTCACACGAATTGAAAACGCCGCTTGCCATTATCCGAAACTATGCGGTTCTGTTGAAGAACGGCGGACTGACTCCCGCGGAACGGGAACAGTACGCCGACACGCTCGAAGCGGCATGTCTGCGGCTTTCCGCGCTTGTTACGAATATTTTAAAGCTCAATAAACTCGAAAATCACGGAATCGCGCAGGAGGCGGAAGCGGAACGGTTTCGGCTTGACGAACAGCTCGCCGAAGCGGTGCTCGGCTTCGAGGACGCAATCGAACGGAAAAATTTGCTCCTTTCGTGCGATCTGGAAGAAATCGAGATCTACTCGTCTCCGAGCTATCTGGAAATTGTGTGGAATAATTTGCTATCCAACGCCGTGAAGTTCACGGAAGCGGGCGGAAAAATCGGTGTTTCGCTGAAACGGATCGGGGAGAACGCGGTCGTAAAGGTATCGGACAGCGGTTGCGGCATCTCGCGCGAGACGGGCGCGCACGTGTTTGAAAAATTTTATCAGGGCGACACAT
>JAETTR010000383.1 GCA_021768985.1 Bacillota bacterium | reverse complement strand
GCATCGCCATCAGTCCGCGCACCCGCAAGCCCGCCGCAGAGTCGAGCCGCAGATAGGCTTCATAGCCCTCTTCGAGGGGGTATCCGCCCTTGCTCTCCTCGCAACCGATGTTGATCTGAACGAGAATATCCGACGTAATCCCCGCCCGTTGCGAGCGGGCCGCGATTTCCGCCGCGAGCTCGTCGCGGTCCACCGAGTGGTAGAGATACGTCTTTCCGATCAGATATTTAACTTTGTTCGTCTGCAAGTGCCCGATAAAGTGCCGGTTTCCGCCTACGACGGCGTCGAACTTGTCGCGGAATTCCTGCACGCGGTTTTCGCCGATATCGGAAATTCCCGCTTCGATCGCGCGGTTGATTTCCTCCGCCGTGCGCGTTTTCGTCGCGGCGACGAGCGTGATTTTTTCGCCGAACGGATTTCCCGTTTCCAATTCCGCCAGCAGTTCCTTTACGTTTTCTTCGATCATATCCGCTCCGCAATCAGGCGCGCCATTTCGCGGCAGCCCGTCTTTTTCATGCCTTCTTTGTAAATATCCGCCGTGCGGTAGCCCTCTGCGAGCGCGCGCTCCACGGCGGCTTCCACCGCGTTGCATTCCTCCGCGAGCCCGAAGGAATCGCGCAGCATCATGGCGCAGGAGAGGATCGTCGCAATCGGATTGGCGAGGTCCTTTCCCGCGATATCGGGCGCGGATCCGTGAATGGGTTCGTACAAGCCGCGGGTTCCGTCGCCGAGAGAGGAGGAAGCGAGCATACCGATCGAGCCCGTCACCTGCGCCGCCTCGTCGGAGAGAATGTCGCCGAACATATTGGAGGTCAGAAGGACGTCGAACTGCGCGGGATTCTTGACGATCTGCATGGCGCAGTTGTCCACCAGCATATCGGTGACCGTGAGATCGGGATAGCGCGCTTCGGCGTAGGCGTGCACAGTTCTGCGCCACAGGCGGGAGGATTCGAGCACGTTCGCCTTATCGACGGAAATGATTCTTTTCGAGCGTTTTTGCGCGAGCCGGCACGCGATATCGGCAATGCGTTCGATCTCCGCGACCGAATACTGTTCGGTATCCCACGCCGTTTCGCCGTTCGCTTCGTCCGTAAAGCTCCCGCGTTTGCCGAAGTAAATGCCGCCCGTCAGTTCGCGCACGACGATTATTTCGATTCCGTTTTCCACGAGCTCCTTTTTTAACGGGGAGGCTTCCGCCAACGCCTTCCACAGCTTTGCGGGGCGGATATTTGAGTATAAATTCATGGCTTTGC
>JAETTR010000012.1 GCA_021768985.1 Bacillota bacterium | reverse complement strand
TTTCCTCGCGGCGGTACGACCATTTCAGAAGAATGGGCGTCAGAACGGAGGAGAGCAGAATGATCAGAATGACGAAGGGGAACACGGCGGGATTCACGAGCCCGCTGTTCACGCCCTTTTCGGTGCAGATCAAAACGACCTCCGCGCGCACCATCATGCCGAGTCCTACGCGGAAGGAATCGTGCCAGGAGAACTTGCACAGCTTCGCGCCGAGCCCGCAGCCGAACAGTTTTCCGATCAGCGCGACGGCGACGAACACGAACCCGAACGCGAGAAATTGCAGACTGATCCGACTGAAATATTCGATGTTGGCAATTCCGATATTGGCAAAGAAGATGGGGGAAAAGAACAGATATCCCATCTGATCGACCTTCGATTCCACGTAAGGGGTTTCGGACAGGGTGCCGCCGAGCAGAATGCCCGCGATATACGCGCCCGTGATATCCGCCACGCCGAAGAATTTTTCGGCGACGTAGGCGTATAAAAAGCAGGCGGCAAGCGAAATAATGGGAACGCGGCGGTTATGCGGCGCGCGCCGTTCCATCAGGTCGAAGAGCTTGCGCAAGCCTACGCCCACCGCGATCGCCGCGATGAAGAAGAGCACGATTTTGATGACGACGAGCCCCGCGTTGGGCGAGAACCAATTCCAGCCCGTGGCTTCCGCCTCTCCGCCCGAGGAGAACCCCGTGAGCACGGAGAGAATGATGATGCCGATCACGTCGTCGATGACCGCCGCCGCAATGACCGAAGCGCCCACTTTGGAATCGAGCTTCCCGAGCTCTTTTAATACCGCGACGGTCACCGAAACGGAGGTCGCGGTCAGAATCGCGCCGTAGAAGAGATTGGAGAGTACGTTTTGAAACCCGAAGAAGAGAGAGGCGACGAGCCAACCCAAAAACATGGGTACGGCGACGCCCAGCGCCGTAATGACGATTGCGGCGACGCCCGTCTGTTTCAGTTTTTTCAGATCGGTTCCCAACCCTGCCGAGAACATGATGAGGACGACGCCGATCTTGCTCATCACCGAGAGTACGAAGCGAATCTCGTCGCCGAAGAACGCTTCCTGCAAGGGCGCCCAGGGAATAAATTCCAGCAGTCCGATCAGGATGCCCGCCATCAGCATGCCGATCACCGCGGGCATGCCGCACTTGTGCGAGCCCAGCCCCATCAACTTGGAAAGTAATAAAATCACCGCAAGGGGCAATAACAATTCGAATGCTTCCATAACAACCTTCTTTTTTCGAAATGTGCGGATTTTTGAAAATCCTTTTTATTATAATCCTTTTTCGGAAAAAAGCAACTTAATTCGTGACGGAATTTACGGAATTTCGTTTTCCGTTTTATTGTACGAATTTATTCCGATGTTCCGTGAATGCTTGTCAATTTCACCGAAATGTGTTATAATCCAACGAGAAATGAAGTTATTCGGCGCGCCCGCGGAAAAAACGCGGGTAAAACAAATGAATCCCGTCGTGCTTGCGTTCGTGGGCGACGCGGTATATACCCTTTGCGTGCGGCAAAGACTCGCGCTCGAAGGCGGGATCGATACGGGGGAGCTCAACAAGCGGGCGTCCGAGCTCGTGTCCGCCCACGGACAGAGCGGCGCGCTGGAGCGCATTCTGCCGCGGCTCACCGAGGAAGAGGAAGCGATTTTCCGCCGCGGGAGAAACGCGAAGAAGCCGACCAAGAGCAAGAACGCCACGGTGGGCGAATACGTGCGCTCGACGGGGTTCGAAGCGCTGATCGGATATCTGTATTTAATCGGCGATTTTGCACGAATCGAGGAACTTTTCTTTGTCGAGTAATATTTTTTCCGCAAGGAGGGTTGCCCTCCGCTGCGGGACTCGATTTGCCGCATACTTGCGGCTTTTCAAGGAAGAGTGAATGCGGCGCGCATAAAAAGCGGGCTCCGAAAGGCGCGCCGCAGAGAGAAAACTTGAATCGGAACACGAAGTGTGGAGATATCGTGGTTTCTTTCAGGTCACGGAATTTTCTTTCGTCGGCTCGAAAGAAAATTCGTGAGGAGGTATCATGAAAACCGAAGGCAGAAACGCCGTTCTCGAACTTTTAAAAACGGATAAGACGATCGAAAAAATTCTGCTCGAAAAAGGCGGACAGGGTTCGCTCGGCAAAATCTTCGCCGAAGCGCGCAAAAAGAATCTCCGCGTGCAGTTCGTGGACCGCGCCGTGCTCGATAAAGAGAGCGAAACGAAACGTCATCAGGGCGCGATCGCGTTTACCACCGATTACGAGTACGCCGATCTGTACGACCTGTTCGGCAAGGAAGAGAGCCTGATCGTTCTGTGCGATGGGATCGAGGACGTGCATAATCTGGGCAGTATTCTCCGCGTCGCGGAGTGCGCGGGCGCGGACGGCGTGGTCATTCCCAAGGCAAAGGGAGCGAGCGTGACCGAGGCGGTCGTCAGAATCTCCGCGGGGGCGGCGGAGCATATCCCCGTCGCAAAGGTGCCGTCGATCAACTATGCGATCGACGAGTTGAAAAAGCAGGGCTATTGGGTTTATGCCCTCGAAGCGGGCGGCGAAAGCATCTATCGGGAAAAGCTGACGGGAAAGATCGCCCTCGTTGTGGGCGGCGAGGACAGCGGCGTCAAGCGGCTCACCCGCGAAAAGTGCGATAAAATTCTCTCCATTCCCCTGTTCGGGAAGGTCAATTCGCTGAACGCGTCCGTCGCGCTCGGCATTGCCGTATACGAGGTGGTCCGTGCCCGATTATCGTGAAAAGGACGAAGCGCTCGTCGCGCGGGCGCAGGCGGGCGAGAGAACCGCGACGGAAGAGATTTTACTGCGCTATAAAAACACGGTGCGCTCGATTGCGCGGCGCAGGGCGTTCTATCCGACGAACGGCGGAGATACCGAGGATTTCGTACAGGAGGGCATGATCGGGCTGTACGCGGCGATTTCCGCTTACCGCGCGGGCGGGGGAAAGTCCTTTAAAAATTTTGCGTACACCTGCGTGGAGCGGCGCATTCTCGACGCCTGCCGCGCCGCATGGCGCAAGGTTCCGCTCGACGGCGAAGCGTTCGATCCCGATTCTCTGTCCGAAGGGAACACGCCCGAGGATTCCCTGCTGTTCGACGAATCCAACACCGAGTTCTACGCGCGGCTCATGAAGTCGCTTTCCGATTTCGAATTCCGCGTCATGGCGATGTATCTCGAAGGCATGAGCTACGCCGCGATCGCCGAAACGACGGGCAAGGACATGAAGAGCATCGACAACGCGCTTTCCCGCGCGAAAAAGAAATTGCAGAAAGAAAAATGGTAACGGGTTTGCGGAAGCGTTCCGCGAACCGAACGCCGCAAAGCGCGGCGAAAACTACGCAAGAGGGAGGCTTTTATGGCGCATATCTCGTTATACCGCCGCTTCCGCCCCGCCACGTTCGACGAAATGGTGCGGCAGGAACACGTCGTGCGGGTGCTGAAAAACCAAATCGAAAAAAAGGAAGTGGGGCACGCCTATCTCTTTTGCGGTCCGCGCGGCACGGGTAAAACGAGCGTTGCGCGCATCTTCGCCAAAGCCGTAAACTGCGAGAATCCCAAAAACGGTTCTCCCTGCGGCGTATGCGAAACCTGCCGCGCGCTTTCCGAGGGAACCCTCGATATCACCGAAATCGACGCCGCCTCCAACAACGGCGTGAACGAGATGCGGGATTTGCGCGAAAAGGTGCAGTATCCCCCCGTTACGGGCAAGTACAAAGTGTACATCATCGACGAGGTGCACATGCTCACCGACAGCGCGTTCAACGCTCTTTTAAAGACGCTGGAGGAGCCGCCTGCGCACGCCCTGTTCATTCTGGCGACGACCGAACCGCACAAAATTCCCGCAACCATTCTGTCTCGCTGTATGCGGCTGGATTTCAAGCTGATTCCCGCCGAGGATCTCGAAAAGCACCTGACGGGGATTTTAAAGGAAATCGGAAAGGAATTCGAGCCGGAGGCGGTTGCGGCGATCGCGCGCGCGGGCGCGGGAAGCGACCGCGACATGCTCTCGATTGCGGAAACCTGTATCGCCTATTCCGAAAAACTCACCTACGAAGGAGTGACCGCCGCGCTCGGGGCGGCGGATTTCAAGACGGCGGCAAAGCTGACGGAAGCCATGCTTCACGGCGAAATGCCCACGGCGATTTCCGAAACGGAGAAAATTCTTTCGGAGGGGAAATCGGTCGGCGTATTGCTCCGCGATCTGCTCGAGCTTCTCTCCCGGATCGCCGTTGCAAAGACCTGCGCGAACGCCGAAAAATTGCTCGCGCTGCCCAAGGAGCTCTTTTCCCGCGTCAAAGAGATTGCGGACGGCGCGGACGGGCGCGCGATTCTTCGGGCGACGGAGATTTTGTCCAAAACGGAAAACGAGCTTCGGTTCGCTTCTTCGCCGCGCATCCTGCTCGAAACGGCGATCATGAAGATTTCTTTCCCCGAAACCGAGTTGAGCGTGGAATCGCTCGTGGTGCGGTTGAACGAGCTCGAACGGCGGCTGGCGCAAACGCCCATGCCGTTGGAAGCGGAACCCGCGGCACCAACGCCCGCGCCGAAGCGGACGGAGCGCGAGCCCGAACCCGAGGAACCGTTCTACGACGCGCCGCCTTTGGAGGAGCCCGTGTACGACGCGCCCTTCGAGGATCCGTTTGCGCGCGCGGAACAGCCGCCCGTAAAGCGTCAGGAAGAGAAACCCGCGCCCGTGCCGCCCGCGGCCGCGGCTGCGCCGGCGGAGTCCATGACGGCGGAAGTGGCGTTCGGTAAATTTATGCGCACTCTGCGCAAGACGAGCCGCAACGGCGTGCTGTTTACCATGTGCAGCGATCTGATCGCTTCGTACGAGGGCGGAAAGCTGATTCTCACGACGGAGGGGGAAACCGTCTTTCGTTCGCTTAACCGCGAAGACCACCGCAAAATCATGCAGGACACCTTCGCCATGATCGGCGTGACCGATTTCGAGGTGCGGAGGGCGCAGGACGGCAGGAAGGACAACGCGGACGCGGTTGCGCAGCTGAAAAAGAATTTTTCGAATTATCCCGTAGAGGTAAAATAAGGAGGTCTATATGTCAGGATTCAACAGAGGCGGCGGAATGGGGGGCGCGGGAATGCAGAACCTCATGAAGCAGGCGCAAAAGATGCAGGAAGAGATGCAGGAGACGGAGAAGCTCCTCGACGATTGGGAGATCGTCGGAACGGCGGGCGGGGAAGCCGTCGTCGTGTATATGAACGCGAAGAAGATCATTGACGGCATTGAAATCGACAAATCGGTCATCGATCCCGACGACGAAGAGATGCTCGAAGATCTGATCACCGCCGCGATTTTGGACGGGTATAAAAAGGCGGACGAAGTGTACAACGAGAAGATGTCGAAATTCGGCGGCATGGGCGGACTCGGCGGAGGACTCTTTTAAGTGGAAGTGTTTATCGAACCCATCGGGCGGTTGATGAACGAATTCAGCAAGCTGCCCGGCGTGGGACAAAAAACGGCGCAACGCTACGCCTACCGCGTGATCAATATGACGGAAGGAGAGGCGCGCGCGTTCGCGGAAGCGATCGTGAACGTGAAAAAGAAGGTGCGCTTTTGCAAGGTGTGCGGCAACTTTACCGAAGAGGAGGTCTGCGGTATCTGCAAATCGCGCGACCATTCGGTGATCTGCGTGGTAAAGGAACCCAAAGACGTGATCGCGCTCGAAAAGGTGCGCGAGTTCAAGGGCGTGTATCACGTGCTGCACGGGGTTATCGATCCCATGAACGGCGTTTCGCCCAACGATATCCGCATCAAAGAACTGCTTGCGCGGGTGGGCGAGGGCAACGTGAAAGAGGTGATCATGGCGACCAATCCCGACGTGGAGGGCGAGGCGACCGCCATGTACATCGCAAGGCTGTTGAAGCCGCTCGGGATCACGGTTACCCGCATTTCGCGCGGGGTGCCGATCGGGTCGGAGCTCGAATACGCCGACGAGGTCACTCTCGCAAGGGCGTTGCTCGAACGGAAAGAGATTTGAACGCGCCGCGGGGGAACGCGCGGGGAAAGAGGTGATTATGAAAATATCGGTTTTGGGTTGCGGGAGATGGGGTTCGTTTATCGCCTGGTATCTTTCGCGGCAGGGGCACGTGGTCTATTCCTGGGGCCCCGAAGGGGATTACTCTTACGAAATTTTAAAGAACACGGGGCGGAACGATTACGTCGCGCTCGACTCCAAAATTACGCTCACCTGTAATTTGCGGGAAGCGGTGGAGCGCGCCGAAATTATCATCATTTCCATCAGCTCGCAGGGCTTGCGCGGGTTCATGCAACGGATCAACGAATTTCCCGTGGCGGATAAGACCTTCGTGCTCTGCATGAAGGGGATCGAGGTCAACACGGGCAAACGCCTTTCCGAAGTGCTGACGGAGAGCGGAATCTCTCCCGACCGCATTGCGGTATGGGTGGGACCGGGGCACATTCAGAGCTTCGTGCAGGGGGAACCGAACTGCATGGTGATCGACTCCTGCAACGAGAAGCTGAAACGGGAACTCGTGCAGTCGTTCAAAAGCGATCTGATTCGCTTCTACTACGGGAACGATCTGATCGGTACCGAGATCGGGGCGGCGGCGAAGAACGTGATGGGGATCGCCGCGGGGATTCTCGACGTGATCTGCGTGCCGCTGAAAGGACCGCTCATGTCGCGCGGCGCGCGGGAGGTCGCGCGGCTGATCAAGGCGATGGGCGGGAGCGAGCTCTCCGCTTACGGACTCGCGCATCTCGGCGATTACGAAACGACGCTCTTCTCTCCCTTTTCGCATAACCGCCGCTACGGCGAAATGCTCGCCAAGGGAGAGCGGTTCGACAAACTCGCCGAAGGAGTTGCCACGTCGGGCGCCATGCGCTATCTGGGCGAAAAATACGGCGTGGAACTGCCCATTACCGAGGCGGTTTACAACGTCTGCTACGGGTCGGGCGACGACAAAACGCGTTGCCGTACGGAGATCGGAAAGCTCTTCGCCCGCAGTACCAAAGCGGAAATGTACTGATCGGTTCGCATATACCCGATTTGCCGTAAATTAAAAACGCAACCCAAAGTTGACAAACCGCAACGGGAAGGTGGTTGCGGTAGCGCGCCGCTTTCGGTAAAATAAAACCGTAAATTCTTTATTTGCGGAGGATATGAAAATGACGACGGGTCAGAAAATTTACGAATGCCGGCGCAAGGCGGGCATGACGCAGGAAGAGCTTGCCGACAAGCTCGGCGTTTCGCGGCAGGCGGTGAGCAAGTGGGAAGCGGATGCGGCGTTTCCCGAAACCGAAAAGATATTGGAGCTGTGTAAAATGTTCGACCTCTCCGCCGACGAGCTCTTATTCGGCGAGGCGCGCACGAACGCGCCTATACACGAACGGGCGCAGGCGGAGTCTCAACCTTTCAAAGAGGGCGAGGGCGTTGAATGGGGGAAAATCGAACACGAAGGACTGCATTTCGAATATATCTCCAAAACACGCGTTCTCGGAATGCCCCTGTTGCACATAAACGTGGGGCTCGGCTTTTACCGCGCGAAGGGAATCTTCGCTGTAGGAAATATCGCAACGGGGCTGTTCTCGTACGGCTTGCTCTCGATCGGACTGATCGCGGCGGGCTTCCTTTCGTTGGGCTTGCTTGCGTTCGGCGGAGTCGCGCTCGGTCTGCTGTTGGGCGCGGGCGGAGTTGCCACGGGCGCGCTGGCGTTCGGCGGCGTTGCGATCGGGATCCTCACCTTCGGCGGACTTTCGATCGGATATATCTCCATCGGCGGCGCGGCGATCGGGCAGTACGCCATGGGAGGCTGGGCGCACGGCTGGCTTGCGGTGGGAAGCACGAACGCATACGGCGCGCACGCGTTCGTCGTGCCGGAGATGCTCGAAGAACTCGACGCGTTTCTCGACGCGAACGCGGGATCGTTCCCCGCCGGCTTGATCAAAGCCGTGGCGCGCACGTTAAATTCATAAGATTTCATAAACAAAAAACCGCCCTTGGGCGGTTTTTTGTTTATGAGCGTTTTTGAATTACAGTAGTTCCGAATAGTTCTTTAAATAATAATCGCTGTTGGCGCGGAGCTCGGGTTCCTCGGCGGCGGAGGATTCGTCGCGGACGGCAACCGTGTAAAAGCCCGCGGCGCGCGCGGTTTTTACCGCGGAGAGCACGTCTTCGAACACCGCGCATTCTGCGGGGAGAACGTTCAGCCGCTTCGCCGCTTCCAGATAAACGTCGGGGAAATGTTTTCCTTTCTTTACGTCGTACGTCGTCACGAACGCTGAAAAGAGCTGTTTCAAACCGTGCCGTTCGAGTGCGGGCAGAAAGAGCTCGGGCGCCGAGGAAGTCGCCACGGCAAGCCGTACGCCGCCGTCGGACAGCCGAAGCAGGTAATCCCGCACGCAGGGCTTCAATTCCACTTCGAAGGCGTACGCTTCCCGCGTGAGCTGCAACCACTCCGCCATAACCGCGGCGGGGGATTCTTCGAGCCCGAAGCGGGCGATCGTATAGTCCGCCGCTTCCGGAAAGTTCAGGCTCTTGACCGCGTGCTGATAGTCGGGCGGAACGGCGATGTTGCGCCTTAATAAAAATTTGCAGTCCGTTTCCGCCCATACGCCGAGGGAATCGAGCACGGTGCCGTCGAGATCGAAGATCGCGGCTTTTATGTGTTTGGGTAGTGTCATAGGAGTAGTGTAACACGGATTTCCCGCGCTGTCAAGCCGCCGCGTTCTTTTTTTCGTTCAGTCCTCGAGCCCGAGCAGATAGTCGGCGGAAACGTCGAGATATTTGCAGATCAAATAAAGGGTGTCGATGCTCGGCGAACTCTTGCCCGATTTATAATCGGACACGCATTGCTTGGAAATCTTCGCCGCTTTTGCAAGCTCCGTTTGCCTGACGTCCGAATATTGCAGACATTCGTTAAACCGCTGTTGAAATTTGCGCAGGAATTTTCTGCAATCGAACCCGTTTCCGTGAAACGCAGAAGCGTGGTTCTGGCGATCGTGTTCAGCATCATTACGCTGGGCATCTATGCGATTTATTGGTTCGTATGTCTTACGAACGATACGAACAAGCTTTCCCGTTACAAGACGGCGAGCGGCGGTTTGGCGGTTTTGTTTACCGTTCTATCTGATCTTGGATTTGATCGGGTTCGGGATCATCGCTTACGCGCTCGCGCAATCCGCGCTTAACAAACGGGCGACCAGATAAAAGAGAGCCGCCCCGTCCGATTCGGACGGGGCGGTTGTTTTATTTCGGATTTCGTTTGCTGAAATTTTACCTTCCCCCTTGCAAGGGGGAAGGTGGATTGCCGAAGGCAAGACGGATGAGGATTGATTTCAAATATAGCCTCATCACCCGCCGTAATCGGCGGGAGCTTCCCCCTTTTGAAGAGGGGAAGCGTATATGTCAGTTTAAACCGTTTCGATGTTGATCAGGTTGGAGTTGCCGCTCTTGCCGTTGGGGGTGCCGCCGGTGATAACGATTACGTCGCCCTTATTCACCAAGCCCGAATCCTTCGCCGCCTGCTTTGCAAAGTGGAAGAGTACGTCCACGGAGTGGTACTCTTCGCTCAACGCGGGCAGAACGCCCCAG
The DNA here is from genome assembly GCA_021768985.1 of Bacillota bacterium. Taxonomy (GTDB): domain Bacteria; phylum Bacillota; class Clostridia; order Christensenellales; family Borkfalkiaceae; genus Gallimonas. The sequence goes on along the minus strand of JAETTR010000012.1, from coordinate 5,410 downwards.
CTCAGCGCGAGCTTCTGGTAGCTTCTCGGATCGGTCGTCATGCCGACGATATCGATCATGGGGCGGAATCTCGAAACCATCTTCGCCGTGCCGCCCGTGCGGGTGCAGACCACGATCGCCTTCGCGTTTACGTCGCGCGCCAACAGACACGCCGAATGGGAGAGCGCGTCGGAGAGCCCGCGGATGAGATATTCGCTGTCGTCCACCGCCTGAATAAAGGTCTGCTTCGTTTCCGCCTGCATGGCGATCTTCGCCATCGCCTTGACCGATTCCACGGGGTACGCGCCCGCCGCGGTTTCGCCCGAGAGCATCACCGCGCTCGATCCGTCGTATACGGCGTTCGCCACGTCGGAGATTTCCGCACGGGTGGGGCGGGGATTCTTGATCATGGATTCGAGCATTTCCGTCGCCGTAATGCAGCGTTTGCCCGCCACGCGGCAGGCGGTGATAATTGTTTTCTGAATGTCGGGCAGTTCCTCGTAGGGGATTTCCACGCCCATGTCGCCGCGTCCGATCATGATGCCGTCGGAGACGTCCAGAATGGATTGCAGATTGTTCACGCCCGCGCGGTTTTCGATCTTTGCGATCAGGTCGATGTCGTCGGAGCCGTGCTCGTGCAAAAATTGCCGCACGTCGAGAATATCCTGCGCCTTGGAAACGAAGGAGCAGGCAACGAAATCGACTTGCTGTTCGATGCCGAACAGTAAGTCCGCCTGATCCTGTTCGGAGAGATAGGTGAGGTGAAGTTCCTTTTCGGGAAAGAACATGCTCTTGCGGTTGGAAAGCTCGCCGCCGATGAGCACCTTGCAGACGACGTCCGGCTTTTTCACTTCCTTTACTTCGAACACCATCAAGCCGTTGTTCAGGAGAATTCTGTCTCCCGCAAACAGATCGTCGCAGATTCCCGCATAGGATACGGCGACTTTTTTTTCGTCGCCCACGATATCCTCGGTCGTAAAGGTAAAGGTATCGCCCTCTTTTAAAAGAATCTTTCCGTCCCGGAAGGTTTTAATGCGGAACTCCGGACCTTTGGTGTCGAGCATAACGGGCAGCGCAATTCCTTTCTTTTCGCGCACACGTTTCACCATGGCGATTTTTTTGGCGTGCTCCTCGTGCGTGCCGTGCGAAAAGTTGATCCGCGCAACGTTCATGCCCGCGTCCGCCATGGCGGAAAGAACCTCTTCGCTGTCCGTAGCGGGTCCGAGCGTGCATACGATTTTCGTCTTTTTCATGAATAACCTCTTGATTAGCAAAATTTTCAGCATATATTTTATCAAGAATGTCTGCAAAAAACAAGTCTTTTTTCATAAATTGTGGTATAATAATGATATCCGAGCGAACTACGCGGTCGCGGCATACCTTCGGTATGATGAGGAAAGTCCGGGCATCGCAGGGCAGGACGCCTGATAACGTCAGGTGAAGGCGACTTTAAGGAAAGTGCAACAGAAATATACCGCCTCGAAAACAGCAGAGTTTGCGTTGACGAGGTAAGGTTGAAAAGGCGAGGTAAGAGCTCACCGACGGGACGGTAACGCCCCGTGCCATGTAAACCCCGTCCGATGCAAGTTTGGGTTTTGTTCATACAGGGTTGCCCGCCCGAGCAAAACCGTGAATAACGCTTCAGCCTGTCGGCGACGACAGGCGTAGATAAATGACCGCGCACGACAGAACCCGGCTTACAGGTTCGACTCGGAAAATTTGTTCGCGAAAATCTCCGCACTTGTTGCGGAGATTTTGTCGTGTGCAGGTCATTTATCTAAATATAAGGAAAGGGCTCCCGAAAAAAGACGGAGTATTTTTTCGGGAAGAGGAGCGGAAGCGGAGAGAAACAGCCGTTTGCGGTAGCGAACGGCGTGATGCGGAGCATTGCGCGACGAGACCGCGCACGACAGAACCCGAGGTTCGACTACTTCGGCATTTGCCTCGTGCCGCCGCAAGCGGCGGGGCGGAAAATTCAATCACAATTTTTCTTTCGAGACGGCGGAAGGAATTTTATAATATAATCTCCGCACTTGTTGCGGAGATTTTGTCTTATATTATTGCGTTCGACGGTTACCGATCCCGTTCCGACAAAAATTTCAAAAATTCCGCAAAAATTTTGTTGTAAACGCTTGACAAATGATACTATGCAATGTATAGTATTATGCAAAGAGGGGTATCAAATGGATATTCAGATTAAAAAAGGATTGCTCGACGTATGCGTACTCGCCCTGCTCAAGCGGGGGGATTCGTACGGTTATCAGATCGTATCCGAGCTTTCCGAGGTAATCGAGGTATCCGAATCCACCCTCTATCCTATTTTGAAACGCTTGGAAGCGGCGGGACTTCTGGTCACGTATACGCGCGAGCACGGAGGCAGATTGCGACGGTATTACCGAATTACGCGCGCGGGGCTCAAGCGGGTGGAGGAATTCTCCCGCGAGTGGAAGGAACTCAAAAAAATCAACGCGTTTATCCAAGGAGGAGAGGATTAAATGACAAAGAAAAAATATCTTCGGTCGCTCAGGAAGTCGTTAAAAGGGATTCCTGAACGGGAAAAGGAAAAACTGGTCGAATACTACGCCGAGATGATCGACGAATCGCGCGAGCGCGGGAAAACGGACAAGGAGATCTTTGCCGATCTTGAATCGCCCGAACAGGTTGCGCGCGACTATTTCAACGCGAACGAGGGCGCGATCGATTACGACGACTACGACCGCCCGCGCCGCCGCCCGCCGCGCAAGAGGGATTACGACGACTACGGCGATTACGGGGAACCGCCCCGCAGACGCCCCGCGCGCGATTACGAGGATTACGACCGTCCGCGCCGCGTTAGGGAAAAGAAGGGCGGCGGGGGAAAGGCGCTTTTATTGGCGCTTACCTTCCCGATCTGGCTGCCCCTTCTGCTCGCCGCGTTTGTCGTCGCGCTCGGCGTCTTTATCGCGGGCGTGGGAATCGTCATCGCGCTCGCCGCGGTCACGCTCGCGCTCTTTGTCGGCGGAATCTATCTCGCCGTCATGTCGTTCGGGCTGGTGGGCGCGCACGGATCGCTTGCGGCGGCGCAGGCGGGCGCGGGGCTTGCCCTGATCGGGCTCGGCGTTCTCGTCAGCATGTTGGTCGCGCCCACGGCGCGCGGCTTCGGCGCGTTCACCGCGTTCGTGTTCCGCGGGTTCCGCCGTTCGCAAAAGACGGTCGTTGCCCGTTCGCACGGCGCTTTGATCGGCAAAGCCGCGGTTGGGCTCGTGTTCGTGATCGCGGGTTGCGCGATCGGCGCGTTCGCCATGGGCAGACTCGACTGGCGTTGGCAGTCGCTTGCGGTGACGGGGGATTTTGCCGAGCGCACCGAGGCGATCTCGCTGGCGGAAACGGAGAAGCTGACCGTGGATTCGGATAATCTGTCTCTGACCGTAAAGCCATCGGAGGACGGCGAAGCGAAAATCGTGTTCTCCGACAGCGCGGAAATCCCCAAGACGTTTTCCTTTGCCGAAGGAACGCTTACGCTGAAATCGGGAAAATGGAGTACGAATTTCTGGGAGAGTCAGCGGGTCGCCTGGTCGCACGGGGTGTTCTTCTCCGCGATCGTGAGCGCATACAACGAAGCGGTGCTCTATCTGCCCGCCGAACAGATTTCCGCGCTTGCCGTCACGGTGCAGAACGGAAAGCTGCGGCTGGAAAATATCTCGGTTGCGGAAGCGAATTTCAAATCCAACAACGGTTACGTGAGCGTAACGAACGGCAGCTTCGGCAGTCTTTCCCTGAAAACGAACAACGGCTACGTGAAGCTCGAAACCGTCACGTCGGACAGCATCGTCGCCGATACGGACAACGGCTACGTGAAATTCGACAACGTGACTTCGGGTACGCTCGAAGCGCAGACGGATAACGGCGCGATCTCGCTTAACCGCGTGTCGAGCGACTCGATCAAGCTCCGTTCGGGCAACGGTTCGGTGAACGGCAGTTTAATCGGTCGGCTCGAAGATTACAAAATCGTCGCCAAAACGCAACTCGGTTCCTGCAATCTGCAAAACACGGAAACGGGCGAACGCTCGCTGGAAGTGCGCACCGGGTGCGGGGAAATCAAGATTTCGTTCGAAGAATAAAGGGTGCGCGCCGACAAAAAAGCGGCGCGTATCTTTTTGCAAAAAAGTTCGCAACGGCGAACTTTTATGCGAAAATGCGTTTGAAACGTTTGACAAAGGGGTCGGATCGTGATAAAATACACGTGAAGTTCGCAATGGCGAACTTGTTTTACGAAAGATTGGTTCGCAATGGCGAACTAATAAAGTCCGCTCCGCGGTTTCGGCGGAGGGGCGTAAGGAGATCATATGCCGTTGGTATTGGCGCCTGTAGGGCAGGAAATGAAGATCGTAAAAATTATCGCGGACGACAAGACGAAAAAGCATCTTGCCAATCTCGGCGTGATGACGCAACAGAACATCACCGTGCTTTCGTCGAGCGGCGGCAGCGCCGTGTGTATCGTAAAGGACGGGCGGCTTGCGCTCGACCGCGATCTCGCTTCCCGTATTTTCGTGGCGTAAAGCATTTCGTTCAAGACTTCCGCAAGGAAGATTGAAACAATACATACTTATATTTGGGAGGTAAATATGGTAAAACCACTGGATGAGTTTTCCATCGGCGAAAAGGGCGTGATCAAGACCGTTTCCGGCGAAGGAAAAATCAGACGCAGGCTCTTCGACATGGGCGTAACCCCCGGCGCCGAAGTGCTTCAGCGGAAAAAGGCGCCGCTCGGCGACCCGCTCGAAGTGACCATTCGCGGGTACGAGCTGACCTTGCGCAAGACGGAGGCGGCTTGCGTGACGATGGAGGTGAAGGGATGAAGAAGTTCGCATTGGCGGGGAATCCCAACTGCGGGAAAACCACGCTCTTCAATCTCCTTACCGGTTCCACGGCGTACGTCGGCAACTGGCCCGGCGTTACGGTGGATAAGCGCGAGGGAACTTACAAGCGCGGCGAAGAGCCCGTACAGATCGTCGATCTTCCGGGAATCTATTCGCTTTCGCCCTATACGCCGGAGGAGGTCGTTTCCCGCAACTTTATTCTCGATGAAAAGCCCGACTGCGTAATCAACATCGTGGACGCGACCAACCTCGAACGCAACCTCTATCTGACGACGCAGATCATGGAAATCGACGTGCCGGTGATCATCGCGCTGAATATGATGGACGCGGTGGAGAAGAACGGCGACAAGATCGACGCCAAAGAACTCGAACGGAAGATCGGCGTACCCGTGGTGGCGATTTCCGCATTGCGCGGCAACGGCATCAAGGAACTGATGGACCGCGCGATCAGCGTTTCGAAGAAGGGCAGAAAGGGAGAAACCGTTCTGCAAAATTCCCCGATCGCGCATCTGATCCGCGATGTTTCCATCGCGCTCGAAGGGAACAAAGTGGAGAATCCGCTCTTTCACGCC
>JAETTR010000382.1 GCA_021768985.1 Bacillota bacterium | reverse complement strand
CTACGTCAACCTTCTTCCAATTCCTTTGAACTTTCTTTTCTTCCCGTTTTTCCCGTCGTCGTTCCCTTCCGGATTTGCACGCCTTCGAGAGCGCCTTGAACGGCATAGCAATCACTTTCCCGATCCCGTAAATGAGCCACGGCGCAAACTTCATAAGCAGCACGATAATGACGATTAACGCGATCACGCCGAGCAGAATTTGCCACCAAGCAAGCGGCTTTTTATCCGTCTGCGTGCTTACGGGCGGAGCCGCGTCCGCCGCGATATCCATAGGCGACATGGTGACGGGAATAATCGTTTCCACGTTGTCCTTCGTAAACGTGAGATCGATAATATCGAAATCGAGCTGAATCCACATTTGCGCAAAGTACGCATTCGTGTCGATCGTTTTATACGTCCCGTAATTGCCTTGAAAGATATAGTAGGTCGAGGTGCGCTCGTATTCCGTTGCTTCATTTGCGACGTACTCCGACAGGTGATACCGAAACAAATACGTCGTTTCTTTCCTGCTTTCCGCCGCTTTCACATAAGTCTTAAAATCGTTATAGTCGCTCTCATCCACATAAGAATTACTGAAGTGCATGGAGTACGGCACGGTGTATAACCTCGCTACGGTCAAAACATGGGTGGGCTTGAAACGGACGAGGTTCATGCGGCATCACAATGTAATGTGGCAGTTATACGGCTATGACGCGCAGAGATACGGTTTTTCTTATGACGACAGTCTCTCGGTTTCTACGCTGTTCGACTTGCTGGAAACGTATGCGCAAGCCTATTTTATCTATGTGATCGAAAGCAGTCTTATCGTGGCGAATTACTCTATCCGTTCAGATAACGTCTTGATGGACGAAGGAAATTTTCCCATGTGGCTTTCGGACTTTTTTCCAAATACTCACCGCAGAACAGCAGACACGCGCATATTCTGGACTTCGACGTTCTGCGGCTCGGCAAGAAGGTGATTGAGAACAATCCGAATGCGGGGAGCTTCGAGTTCGGCGTTGTGGCAATTACGGAGATCGGCAAGGAGCGGGGCAATAACCTCGAATTGCAGGAAAAGAAAAAGAAGGACGAGGAGGCGAATCAGAAGAACGACCTGTTCAACGCATGGCTTAAGATGTGCAGGCAGAGTGCGACGGTAGATAACTTCCCGTTTATCAAAGTATTCACGGACGAACAGCGACCCGAAAGCTGGGGAGCGGACGCGCGGGATTTGTGCGATATCGTTAATATCGCAAGCTCGTCAAAACAGAAGCTCGCCTACC
>JAETTR010000381.1 GCA_021768985.1 Bacillota bacterium | reverse complement strand
CTGCAAACACGGCGCCTATGATCAAGCCGAGATACCCCAGCGCCATAGAAACGCCGCCCGAGAAGGCGGAGAACATGCTGCCGAGGAAGGCGAACGAGCTGCCGAGGAACACGGGGCTCTTGAATTTGGTAAACAACAGGTAAACGATGGTGCCGACGCCCGCGCCGAATAACGCGGCGGAGGTGGACATGTAATAGCCCGTCGTGCTTTTCACGACCATGGGCACCGCAATGGTTGCCGCAAGGATCGCCAAAAGCTGTTGCAAGGCAAACAGAACCAGCTGCGCCGGCTTCGGTCTGTCTTTTACGCCGTAGATCATCTTCATTGTACAAAACCTCTCTTTTGTTTTTTGGGAAAACGCCGCGATTTTCACACGGATTTCACACTGTTTCTACTTTATCACATTTTGTCGGAAAATGCAATATCCCGCGGAAAATAAAAGAGAAATTTTTTGAGAAAAATGCGGGCGGCGCAACGAACGCGTTATTCCCCGAAAAATTTTTCGTTGAAGCGTACGGAAGGGTGGTTCGGGAAACGCTCCTTCGAAACCGCGTGCCATTTCTTTGCGCCCGCCTCGTCGCCCGCCGCATACCGGCATACGACGAGACTCAACAGCGGAATTTCTCCGCGGCAGGCGGGCTCTTCGAAATCTCCTTCTTCGGCGTGGTCGCGGCAGTTCAACGCTCCTTCGTACCAGAACGCCGCTTCCGCCCAACGCTCCTGCGCCTGAAAAATTTTCGCGAGCTCGCACAGAACGGACGCGCGCGGTTCGCCGTAAAGGAAGCTCTTCGTCAGCGCGCCCGCCGCGCGGTCGTTTTCTCCGCGCGCCAGAAAGCAAAGCGCCAGAATTTTGCACGCTTCGATCTTGTTCACGTACCAGCCATCGCCCTCGATCATCTCATCGAGCACGGCGATCGCCGCGGTATACAAACGGTTGTAATAGAGTTCCCGCCCGTAATAAAAGAGATCCCGTCCGCCGAGCTTTTCCTCGCCCGCCCAGCGTTCGTAAATACGCAGGTTGCGCGGTCCGCGCTCCTTTTTGCTGCCGAGGTGCAGAACGCGGAAATCCGAGCGCATGGTCTTTCCGCGCGGCGGCACGCATTCGTGCACCCGTCCGACGAACTGGAATCCCGCTTCCCGCCGCAAAATTCGTTCGCGGTAATAGGTGAGCGTCGGGCTTCCGCCGCGGTCGAAACCGACGTCGTACGGGCAGTATACGAGATCGGGCGCCGACTCCGCGAGCGCGTCTTTGAGCGCAATCA
>JAETTR010000380.1 GCA_021768985.1 Bacillota bacterium | reverse complement strand
TTTTCAGAGGGCGGAATTTTTTTATGGAAAAATTTGTGAAAATCTCTTGACAAAGCAATTTTCGAGTGCTATGATAATGATATCAAATTGATATCACATTGGAGGGAGTTTTATGGAAAATGAGACGGAAATGAACCGCATCGATGAAAAGTCGGCGCGGGAGAAGAACGGCTGGGTGATGCTCGCGGTTGCGATTTTGCTTTTCTGTGCGGCGATCGCGTGTTTCGTCTGCGTTTTTGCCGCCGGCGATGTTGCGGACGGCGTGTTCCTCGGAGCGGGCGTCGTCGTGTTCATCGTCGCGCTGATTCTCACGGGCGGATTCAAGCTGTTGCAGCCCAATGAAGCTTACGTGCTTACGTTGTTCGGCAAGTATTACGGAACGATCAAGCGCGACGGATTCTTCTGGGTGAATCCGTTCTGCGTGGCGGTGAATCCCGCGCGTTTCAGCATGGGCTCGGGCAAGAAGCTTTCGCTGAAAGCAATGACGCTGAATAACGATAAGCAAAAGGTGAACGACGAAGAGGGGAATCCCATTGAAATTTCCGTCGTTGTGATTTGGCGTATTACCAATACGGCGCGCGCCGTGTTCAATGTGGAAAATTACAGCGCGTACATTTCCACGCAATGCGACGCGGCGATCCGTCAGGTCGCGCGGCAGTACCCGTACGACGTGTCTTCGAACGGCGACGAAAAGTCGTTGCGCGGTTCGGCGCAGGAGATTGCGGACGTGCTTCGGAGCGAACTGCAAAAACGGGTGGAAATGGCGGGCATCGATATTCTGGAAGCGCGTATTTCCCACCTTGCATACTCGCCCGAAATTGCGGCGGCAATGCTGCAACGGCAACAGGCATCGGCGATTATCGCGGCAAGACAGAAAATCGTCGAGGGCGCGGTTTCCATGGTTCAGATGGCGCTCAACCGTCTTTCCGAAGAGAAAATCGTGGAGCTCGACGACGAGCGCAAGGCGCAGATGGTGTCTAATCTGTTGGTGGTGCTTTGCGGCAACCGCGACGCGCAGCCCGTAGTAAACAGCGGCAGTATTTATTAAGATTGAGGCTTCCTCCTTCCGTAAGGGGGAAGCTTGGCGCGTGAAAATACTTTTTAAGGAGGGTCGTGTGGAACGCGAAAAAGAGGGAAAAATCGAGAAAGCGAAAAAGCAAGTTCCGTTACGGCTTTCCGCAACGTTATTTCGGGAGCTGTCGCAATGGGCGGAAGAGGACTTCCGTTCGTTGAACGGGCAGATCGAATATCTGCTGACGGTTTGCG
>JAETTR010000379.1 GCA_021768985.1 Bacillota bacterium | reverse complement strand
TCTGCGTAATCGCAACGAATTCTTTCACGCTCTGCGCTACCGCAAGGGATATGGTTGTGGATTTCATTTGATAGATCCTCCCAATACATAATTTTTCTCTATTATAACCAAAATCCATGATAAAATCAAGATATTTCCGAAAAATTCTTTAACAATTTTTAAATTTGTGATATAATGCTATTATGATTCGTGAATTTTGTGCCGATTGCTCATAACGGATAAGGAGATAAAAGTTTTATGGAAGACAGATATTCGAAAATTCAGAAATTTTTTACCGCCTGCGACGAGCTCGTGAACGGAACGTTCATGCTTGCCGACAACCGGATCGCCGACGTGCTGAAAGCGATCGCGGGAAGCGGCGAGCTCACGAACCTGTTCAACGCGGCGACGGAGACGTTCGACTACAACGCGGCGAAAAAGGCGTATTTAAAGTACCCCGCCGAAAAGGGGGAGGCGCACGGAATCGCCTATCTGCCCTCGGACAGAAAGGAAATACTCGCCTTCGTGTTCTGCGTGCTCGTCGAGATCGACGCGGGCGTCGTGAAATTCAACGATTTTCTGCTTCGGTATTTTTATATCGACGGCAGTTACACGGCGAGCTACGCCACGTTTGCGGAGCGCATGATCCGGCCTTTCCGCGATATCGTGCGCGATTGCTATCCCGACAGCGGACGGCGGGATTATCTCGAACGGCTCGGCAAGCGGCGGGACGGAATTTTGGAAACGCTGGCGGAGCGGATTCCCGTGGAACGGGAGCGGATCGTGCGCGTCGCTCTGCGCGACGAGGAACGCGAGGCTTCGGAAACGATTTTTTCCGAGCTCGTCGCCGCGACGGGCAGAAAGGACGGGGCGGAGGTTGCGGCGATTCTTGCGGGTTATCGCTATTTCCTGATCTATATCAACGCCGAATCCCCCGAAAGCGACGAGCTTTTCAAGCTCGCCGAGGATTTGTAAGACAAGGAAAGCAGAAATGAAATTGACGGAAACGACGGTCCGCAAAAATTATATTTACAAAGGAAAAATCATCAACGTACGCTGCGATGACGCCGAGTTGCCCGACGGCAGGGCTTGCAAGCGCGAAATCGTGGAGCACCCCGGCGGCGCGGCGGTGCTCTGCGTAAAGGATGGAAGGGTCGCCCTTGTAAAGCAGTTCCGCTATGCGTACGGCGAGGAGCTGTTCGAAATTCCCGCGGGCAAATTGGAAAAAGGAGAGGACCCCGCTCTGGCGGCGGCAAGAGAGCTTTCGGAAGAGACGGGTTGTACCGCGAAATCGCTC
>JAETTR010000378.1 GCA_021768985.1 Bacillota bacterium | reverse complement strand
GGGAACGGTCAAACGCCGTTCGCCCACGCTTTTATTGCACGCATGAAGAGCGGACACACGGGAATGTTTGAGCGCGAAACGGGGCGTTCTTTCCCGGTAACTGAATTCATGGCACAGTCAACCGCGCAAATGGCAGGAAATGAGGAAGTGCTGGAAGCAGTTTCGGAAAAGGCACAGGAAACCGTAAACAAGCGCATTGAACACGAAATAACCCGAATTTTGAACGGTTACGGGGGGTAAACAATGACACCTTTAGACTTGCTGGACGAAATGAAAGTTTACGTCGAGCGGGAAATAAAAGACCTGATCTTGCCGACGCGGGTGGACCGTCGGAAAGGAGAAACCCCGGAGCGCCCGGCGGAGGTCCACACAATGGCGCTTCCGAACAAGAAAGCGGAAACGGAGCGAATTCCCTATGTCCTCTTGCAGTTTTTAACCAGCAAGGACGAACAGGAGCCGGGAGAATACCCGGAAAGCCGTTGCAAAATTCGCATTGTCGCCGCGACCTATTCGGAGGACAAAGCGGAGGGGTCAAGGTGCCTTTTGAATCTGCTTACCAGGATTCGGCTGGCGTTTCTCCGCGACGGGAGCATTGCCGACCGCTATTTGCTGAAAACCGAAAAAAGCCAGCCCCTTGAAATGATCGTTTACCCGGATAATACGGCCCCGTACTATTTGGGCGAAATGCTGACCGAATGGACGTTGCCGACGGTCAACACGGAATGCGGACTTGCGGGGCCGTATCTGGAAAACAGAACACCGACAGTTGAAAGCGAGGTTGAACAAAAATGGTAGAATTCAAGCCCGGCATGAAAAAGGAAGAGCTGCTGGCCGTTGCCGCCGCAAACGGTATCACCGCCGACGACAGCATGACGAAAGCCGAGATCATCGACGCGCTGAACGCCCACAACGCGCAGGAAGCCGCGGAAAAGCCCACAGAGAGGGCCACGGAGGGCGCAGGGAGCGCCGAGGACGGCGAGGGGGGCGGAGATACCGCCCACGGCGAAAGCGGCGGAGAACAGCCCGGAGAGGGCGAAGAGGGCAACGCCGGGAGCGGGAACGACGGCGGCGGCGGAGAACAGACCGGAGAGGAAGCCACAGAGGGCGAAGAGGACGGGGGAAACGGCGGCGGGGATAATGACGCGCCCGGCGGCGGAAAGCCCGCAGAACAGCCCGCGGAGGGCTACGACACGTTCGTTTATTGCGGCCCGTCCATCCCCCGCGGGCGGCTGAAAGAAAACGCCGTGTTCCGCGGGACCCTTGCGGACGTGCTGAACTA
>JAETTR010000377.1 GCA_021768985.1 Bacillota bacterium | reverse complement strand
AAAAATGAAAGCAAAACATGCAGTGTGTCTTGCAACCGCGGTGATCATGACGGCGTCTATGGCTGCCGTATTTGCGGGTTGCGGCGAAGAGAAAGTGGCGGTGAAATGGTACGACGGCACGAAAGTGCTTCAAACAACCCAGGTGACGAAGGGCGGAAAGGCGGAAAAATGGACGCCCGAGAAAGACGGCTATATTTTCGTGAATTGGTATTCCGAATCGTCCTTGTCCGACGTGTTTAACTTTGATACGAAGATCGAAAAGGACACCAATATTTTTGCGGGCTGGCGCTCGTCGCAAGTTCAAACGGATACGCGCCTCTGGTACGCGATCGGCGGAGGTGCGGAAACGCTGAAAGCAAGCAACTGGCAGTTTGCGACCGCGCCCGATAAGGACGAAGAGGGTGAAATCATTCTTGATGAAGACGGTTATGCAACGTTTAAGCCCGTATCGGGCAAAGAATCCGTTATCTTCGCAAAAGCGGAGGATTCCAACACCTTTACGTTGGAATTGAAGCTTCGCGGCGGCGATAAATTCCGTTTTGCAACAGGTAAGATTAATTCCCAAGATTGGTCGGGTGATGCCAGCGCTGCGGAAGTCGGGATCGGCGCGTTGAACGGATTTGCTTACGCCGACGGTTTCAACCCCAACGACAAGGTAGACGTAACTGCCGACAGCAAACAGTACGGCGAAGTGAAGAATGCGGACGGCGACGTGGTTTTCTACGGCGGTTCGGAAAACGGGCATTTGGAAACCAGCTATTGGAACCTTTGGGTTGCCGACGGCATGGACGGTATTTATACCTTTACCATGACCACGTATCCCGGCGAAGACGCGAACAATACCGTACAGTGGACGTTAAAAGAGAAGATTCCCGAACTCACCGAAACGCACAAGATGATGTTCCTTGGCTCGCATAACGGCTGGGATGGCGCCGCTTTGGATAAAGACGGCAACGCAAAGGACGAGAAAGATCTGTTGGCGAAACAGGGCGACGGTACCTTCAAAGGTTATGTTACTGTTACCGAGAATACGGAATTAAAGCTGTATAACACAATCAGCGCTTCTTGGCATGGTACCGGTCCTAAAAAGGAGGATAATTTTAAGATTACAAAGGGCACTTGGTGCTTTACCTACAATCCCGAAAAGGACGAAATCAAGTACGAAAAGTGCGATTACTACGTTGTTGGCACGCTCCGCGACGGAACGCAGAACGTAAACTTCGAGAACATTAAAACCGACTTTGCAAAGATGACTTCTACCGACGGCGTAACCTACACCTATGAT
>JAETTR010000011.1 GCA_021768985.1 Bacillota bacterium | reverse complement strand
TCACTGCTTTGAACAATGGCACAGGTAAAACCGTTTTTTTCGACTTAGGCAAGGACAATCAGATTGTCCCTGCCTTTTTGTATTTCCGATTATTCGAACGAAATCGTGGAATAGCTGTTCATGAACATCGCCATGTTCTGTTTCTCGCCGCTGTGCCCGAGGCAGGAAATCGTGAATCCCGATTGATTGCGGTTGCCGAGCCATGCGGGACGAACCACGCCGTAGTAGTCCGTTTCCTTGCTGTCGTACGAGCCCGTGCCTTTCAGAGACTCGGTAAAGGTAAATTTGATGTACCCTTTGCCGTACATCTGCCAGGTTCCGATCTCTTTGTTCGCGCGGGTGATCTTTCCGTCCTCCTTCAGTACGACCTCGAAGGATTCGTTGTTGATCGATTGCAGCTTCGCGCTGTTTCCGGGGCTCGTAATGGTAGCGTCCTGCGCGTTGGTGAGCACGACCATTTCGAACCTACCGTTGTCGGTATAGGCGAGCAGTTCCTCCTTGCTCACGCCGCGGTCGATTTCCCCGCCGTATCGGTTGGGGTTGATGCAGATATCCCCCATACTGTTCAGATAGTATTGGTGAACCTGTACGACGAACGCTTCGGACGTGTACGCAAAGGTACGCGTGATATACGCCGCCAGATTCGTTCCGTTCCCCGCCGTGTACAAATCGTTGTGACCGGGGAGCACGATATCGAATTCCTTGCAGTCGCTCGACTTGGAATCCGCGCGCCATTTGAACGCGCCCATATATTTATTGCCCTGATTGGACGCCGAACCGACGTCCACGTTATACACCAGCCCGCCGTTCACGGCGTTGTACGTACCCCACACGCTCTCGCTTCTGCCGCCCCACATCTGATAGTTGGATTCCAGCCAGTTATAGGAATGCATGGAATAGAAGTACGTTTTTCCTTCGACGCCTGCGGGCTCGCCCTTTTCCCAGGTCGCCGTTTCGCCTGCGATCTTCACGTTGTCGTGGCGGGCAAGCACGGGCGCTTCCATTGCGCCGAGCGAGATCAGCTTTCCGTAGAAATCGGATTTCACCTCTTTCCCCGCGAGGAAATCGTCGCGGTACTTGGTGCCGTTCATCGTATTCTCGTCGCCGCTCACGACCTTATTGCGCTCCTTGCGTATCGCCGTCCAATCCTTGAACGCGCCGTCCGCATAGACGTTGTCCTTGCGCAAGCCCGTGGCGGGGTCGAGCTCCAACAGCCAGTTGCCCGTGCCGAAGGAGCCGTAAGCCATATACATTTTTCCATCGGTATCGTATATGATCTGCGGGTCGATGGAGTTCACGTCGATATCGCCGCCCTTGCGGGGGATCGCCGATTGCATCAGCACGCCCACGTATTCGAAGGAATTGGAATTTGCAGACCAATCCCGATCGAGCGAATCGGTATGATAGAGCACGATGCAAGCCATAGAATAATCGCCGCTCGGGGTGTAATCGCCGACGCCGCCCTTCGTCTGATCGTTGTCCGCCACGCAGCAGGTGTACAGCCAATAGCCGCCGTCGGGCGCTTCCACGATATCGGGCGCCCACCACTGGATATCCCCGCTGTTGTTCGCCGCGCCCATCCACTCTTTGAGCGCGGTCGGAATCACCGACTCGTTGTTAAAATCCGAGGTGTGAGTGGTTTTTCCCGCGTACTCCCAGGTGAGCATATTGTCGTACGAAACGTGAATGTCGTTCCCGATGCTCCAACCGGTGGAAAAGAGATAGTACGTCGGTCTGCCGCCGCTCACGACCTCGACAAAGGAGGGATCGTGCGTGTTGCCGAGATAGGCTTCGCCCTGCTTAAGATCGGTGTCGCGGACGCGGTTTCCCGTATATTGGTTTCCGGGATCGGTCGCGTAAGCGGGCACGACCTCCACCCTGCCCGTCGCGTTCCCCGCCTGATAGGTCACCGTGCCCGCCGATTTTGCGGTGAACGTGCCGTTCGAATAATCGACGATTTCGGTGTAATCGATGCGGGAACCGTCCGCATCGTAGCCGATCAGGTTTTTGGCGTCGGGTACGGACGCCTTGGTTTCCCATTCGTTAATAAAACCGCCGTTCAGATTATCGTAACAGATACGAACGGCGGAAACGTTCTCCGCAGGCGGGTTGTTCTCTTTGCCGCAAGCCGCAAGCAAAGATACCGCGAGTACGGAGCCGAGCGCAAGCGCGCAAAGCTTTTGATACTTCTTCATTTCTTTCCCCCCGGAAATTTATTTTTAACTATTTTACCACATTTTGCCGCCGATTGCAACGCTTTTTTTATTTTTTCCTTGAAACAGAATTCCGCGGGATCACCCGCGGAATTCCGTTTTGAGAGAATATGAAAAAATAGTGGGATAGGCGTAATTTATTTTACGGTTATATCATACACGCCCAAGGTGTTCGTTTTGTGAAGAGCGCATTAAAAAGCCGTTAAATCAGGCGTATTTTTTCGCAATCGCCTCGGCGACGCGCAATCCGTCCGCCGCAGAAGAAGTGATTCCGCCCGAATAGCCGCACCCCTCCCCGCAGGGATACACGCCCGCCACGCCCGTTTGCAGATCCTCGCCGCGCACGATCCGCACGGGCGAGCTGGTGCGCGACTCCACGCCCGTGAGCACGCTTTCGTAGGCGGAAAAGCCCGTCAGCTTGCCGTTCATGTCGGGCAGCGCCGCCTGCATGGCGGAGACGATCGCGGGCGGAAAAATCGCCTGCATGGGTGCGAACGATACGCCCGGCTCGTAGCTCGGTTTCACTTCGCCGAAATAGTAGCTTTCGCGGTTGCTCAAAAAATCGCCGACGAGCTGGACGGGCGCACGGTAATTCTTCCCCGCCGCCTCGTACGCCGCGCGTTCGAGCTTGCGTTGAAAAGCGACGCCCGCGAGCGGATGTCCGGAGCCGAAGTCCTCCCGCTTCACCTGCACCACGAGCGCGGAATTGGCGTTGCGCCCGTCGCGCGCGAAATTGCTCATGCCGTTTACGACCACGCCCCCTTCCTCGCTCGCCGAAGGCACCACGAAGCCCCCCGGACACATGCAAAAGGTGAACGCCGCGCGCTCGCTCGCATGGGAAACGAGCTTATAGTCCGCGGGCGGCAACGCCGCGTAACCGGAGCCGTACTGCGCGCGCCCGATCGACGATTGCAAATGCTCGATCCGCACGCCGACGGCAAACTCCTTCTGTTCGATCAGGAATCCGCGGGAAAGGAGCATTTCAAAGGTGTCCCGCGCGCTGTGCCCGATCGCGAGCACAAGCTCGTCCGCCTCCTCCCGCACGCCGTTGATCTTCACGGCGGAAAGCTTGCCGTCCCTGCTCTCGAGATCGGTGAGCTTCGCGCCGAACCGCACCTCGCCGCCGTTTTGCAGAATATATTCCCGCATGGCGGCTACGACGTTCTTTAAATTGTCGCTCCCGATGTGCGGCTTGCCGAGATACCCGATCTCCTTGGGCGCGCCGAATTCGAGGAAGGTTTCGATCACTTCGCGGTTGAGCGGCGAGTTGGTCTGCGTGTTCAGCTTCCCGTCCGAAAAAGTTCCCGCGCCGCCCTCGCCGAACTGGATATTGCTCTCCGTGTTCAGCACGCTTTGCGCGCGAAGAAGAGCGACGTCCCGTTCCCGTTCGTCCACCCGCTTGCCGCGCTCGATCAGAATCGGTCTGATCCCGTGCCGCAAAAGGCGCACTGCGCAGAACAGCCCCGCGGGTCCCGCGCCGACGACGATCGCTTTGGGCTGCGGCTTCGTAATGCGGAAGTAGTTCCGCGCGGGAGCGGGCTCTTCCCTGTCCGAGCACTCCACCGTGTACACCCATTTGATGTTCGACTTATCGCGCGCGTCGAGCGATTTTTTGAGAATTTTAAAGTACGCGCAGGGCGCGCGCAATTTTTTTTCGCACAGCTTTACGAGGAATTTTTCCTTTTCGTGCGGCTTTAATACGAGATTGTTGAGTACGAGTTTCATATCCGCTCCCCGGGCGCGCGTTACAATTGCGCGATCCCCTCGGCGGCGCAGTGCGCCGTCGTAAACGCCCATTGCAGATTGTAGCCGCCGCATTCGCCGTCCGCGTTGAGAATCTCTCCCGCAAAGAAGAGCCCCTTCCGCTTTTTGCTCATAAAGTTTTCGTCCGTTTCCGAAAGCGGAATCCCGCCCCGCGTGACCTGCGCACGATCGAACCCGAGCGTGCTCTCCACCGTCAGCGGGTAGCTCTTTAAGAGCGGGATCAGCTTGTCCGCTCTCCCTTCCGCCTTTCTGATCACCGTACGCGCGAGCCCGTTCGGAACGATACACAACAGGCAGTCCTCGCCCGCGCCCTTTACCGTTTGCCGCAAACGCGCCTCATCGACCGCGGGCAGTAAATCGACGAAGAGCATATCTCCCTTCCGCGCGTACGAGGAAGCGCGGAACACCGCGTCGCCCGAAACGCCGTTATCGGTGAACAATACGTCGCCGCGGAAACGGCAGACCTCTTCGCCCCGCCGCACAACCCGAAGAAGCCCGTCCACGCGGATCCCCTTCAAGCCTCTTACGCCCTCGCGATCGCAGACGAGCTGCACGAGCGCGGGAGAGAGCGGCGCGACGGTATGTCCGAAATTCTCGGCAAGCGCGTAGGCGGTACCGTCGGTGCCGAAGTTCGCCGCCGCTTTGCCGCCCGCCGCCAGCACGACGGCGTCGGAACAGAGCGTTTCCCCGCCGAACGTTACGCGGAACCCGTCGCCCGAACGGACGATTCCATCAACGCGCGCTTCCGTGCGCACCGCTACGTTTAAACGGGCAAGCTCGCGGCGGAAAAGATCGGTGATCGCCGAAGCCTGCCGACCCGCGGGGTACACCCGACCGCGCTCGTCGGGCAGAAAGATTCCGCCCATGCTTTCGAGAAAGCGCACGGTATCCTCCGCGCCGAACCGCGCGAGCGCGCGGGCGACTTTATCCCGGTCGTCCGAGAAATATTTCTCGGCGCGCATGTCCGTATTCGTCACGTTTCCCTGTCCGTTTCCCGTTGCCGAGAGCTTGCGCCCGAGACGCGCGCCCCGCTCCAGAAGGGCGACGGAAAACCCCTTTCTTGCCAGCATGACGGCGCAGCTCATGCCCGCCGCACCGCCGCCGATGATTGCGATTTTTAGCATATAATTATCATAACGCAATCAATTTTATTTGTCAATGGATTGACAGGTTTCATTTTCCGTGATAAAATATAAGGGATAAAAATTTGCTGGGAAGTTACGAAGATGAAATTTTTGATGGCGTCTTTCATAGACTATTTAAAGGAGAATTTAATCCTTACCATTATACTTGCGGCGGTGCTCGTGCTCGTAATCGTGGTGGCGATCGCCCTCTCGGTTGCGGTGAAAAAAGAGAAAAAACGCAAGGCAACGCTTTCGGCGTTGAACGACGAACAGACGCTCGAACAGACGGAAGAACAGGAACCGGTCGTATCGGAACCCCCCGCCGCCGAGGAGCCCGAAGCACAGCCCGAGCCGTTGACTGCGCCCGCGCCCGTTGCGGAGCCCGTCGCGCCCGTCGCAGAACCCGCACCCGATAAATTGGAAACGCCCGCACCTTCTGTGGAAGAAAAAAAGGAGATGAATCCCGTGAAAGCAGACAACAAGGAACCCGCGAAAAAGCCAGCGGTCAAAAAGGAAACGGAAAAGAAATCCGAACCCGAAAAGAAACCCGCGACGAAGAAAGAAGCGGCGAAGCCCGAGTCCGTAAAGGCGGACCCCCAAAAGAAGCCCGAGCCGAAAAAGGAACCCGCGGCGAAGAAAGAAACGTCGAAACCCGAACCCGTAAAAACGGAACCCAAAAAGGAGCCTGCGAAAGAGGCGCCGAAGCCCGTCGAGGAAGAGGAAAAAACGAGCGCGCCGTACAGCGGCAAGTGGAAAATTCTTCCCAAAGAGAACGGCAGATTTGTATTCGCGTTATACGCTTCGAACGGCGAGAAGATGCTGGAAAGCGGAAGCGACTACTCCTCCCTTTCGGGCGCGAAGAGCGGCATCGAAACGTTTAAACGCAACATCGGAAACAGCCGTTTCGACGTCGTGCGCACCAAATCGGGCGATTACTTTTTCAAGCTGTTCAGCGCGAACGGAAGCCTGATGGCGATCAGCTCGGACTACAAGACCCGCACGAACTGCGACAACGCCGTGGAGTCGACCAAGCGCTTTGCCGCAACGGCGGACGTGATCCTGCCCCGGAAAAATTAAACGATAAGCGAACTCCCCCGCAATCGGCGGGGGAGTTTTTTTAATCTTTCAGATAATCTTTGATCTCGCGGGATTTTTCGATTTCGCGGAAAACCTCCGCCAAAGCGTCGGTATCCGCTTCCTCGATTCTGCCCGCATCGGCAAGTCGCGCGACGGCGGGGTCGATGGGAATGCGCGCGCAAGCGGGAATGCCGTACGCCTTGCAAAGCGCCTCCGCCTTGCTCGCGCCGAATATTTCGTGCCGCTTCCCGCAATCGGGGCATTCGAAATAGCTCATGTTTTCCGCAAGCCCCA
Organism: Bacillota bacterium; assembly: GCA_021768985.1. GTDB lineage: Bacteria > Bacillota > Clostridia > Christensenellales > Borkfalkiaceae > Gallimonas. Next base: position 9,028 of record JAETTR010000011.1, on the reverse strand, counting down.
ATACGGGCACGTTCATCATTTTCGCCATGTTGACCGCTTTCTTCACGATCATCTCCACGAGTTCCTGCGGCGTGGTGACGATCACGATTCCGCTGAGCGGAATGCTCTGGAACACCGTGAGCGGCACGTCGCCCGTGCCCGGCGGCATGTCGATAAACATGATATCCACCTCGTCCCAGACCACGTCCGTCCAGAACTGCACCGCCGCGCCCGCGATCAGCGTACCCCGCCAGACGACGGGATCGTCGTCATGCTCCAACAAGTTATTCATGGACATCATCTGAATCCCGCTCTTCGAACGGACGGGATAGATCTCCCCCTCCGCGCCCCGCGCGCGCTCGTTCACGCCGAAGGTTTTGGGAATGGAAGGTCCCGTGATATCCGCGTCGAGCACGGCGACCCGAAGCCCGCGCGCCGCCGCCCGCACCGCAAGCAAGGAAGTGACGAGGGATTTCCCCACGCCGCCCTTTCCGCTCGCCACCGCGACGACCTTTTTTACTCGCGACAATTCGTGAAGGGGTTTGATGAACGATTTTTTATCCCGCGAATCGCAGTTGCTGCTGCAGGAAGAGCAATCGTGCGTACAATCAGACATAGATAACTCCGTAAAAATTTTTCTCTTATTGTAACCCCGATCGGACGAAATGTCAAGCGAAAGTCGCCATCTTACTCCGCGTCGGACGCGCCCTCTTCCGAAGGCACGGCGGGGAGCTCCTCCGCGACGGGCTTCTTTTGTATTTTGCCCCGCACGACGGCGTACGTATCCCGCCGCAGAAGCTTGCGGCTCAAAAGCCGCCCCGCGCCGTCGTACGTCAACAGATAGCTCTCGCTTGCCAGCCCCTCCTTCTCCGCGCGCAGAACCTTGTCCTCCTCCCCTTCCACCTCTTCGGCGGGCGGAGGCGACAGACGGAAGAGCACGCGGCTCTCCGTTTCGTAGCGTTTGCCGTCGGGCAAGCCGTAGATACGGAAGGTGACGCTGTTCCTGCCCGTTTCGGCAAGCAGATAGACGGGTACGGAACAGGGATTCACGAACTTCAGGTCGCTGTATTCCGATACCATGGCGTCAAGCGAAGGGGGCACGTACCCGACCGAAAGGGAATGGGAACGGCTCTCGGTGATTTTCATGCCGGCGCGGAGCGCCGCGTTCATCAGGGTCGTGCTCGCCTGACAGACGCCCCCGCCGACCCCCGGCACGAACTCTCCTTCCAGAATGACGGCGGCTTCCGAAAATCCGTTTGCGGCGGTGCGCTTCCCCACCGTTTTGTTAAAAGAAAACTCCTCGCCCGCCCCCAATACGGTGCCCGAAATGCGCGAAGCCGCCAGCGCGATATTGTGCGAACGCGCGCCGTTGTCTCCGTTGTAATAGGTCGTAAACGAGGACAGCAAACGGGTCCGCGCGCGCAGATCGGCCTCCGTCACGGCGGGCGCGTATTCGGCGACGACCAGCTCCGCCTCCCCGCCCGTTTCCAGACGGCTGAACACGGAATTCATCGTCGCGCGATAGTCGCAATACAATCCGTTCCGTTCGGATCGGTAAGTAAAACCCGCGGAGGAAAAGGTAAGCTCGGCGTCCGCTGCGGCTCTTGCATAACGGGCGCAAAGCGCGGCGATTTCCGTCTCCGCCGTCCCCCATTCGTTTTCGATCTCTGCTTGCAGGCTCTGCCCCTTTTTCGCCTTGCGCACGAGCTCGGAAACGTTGTCCTTGCGGGTAATCTCGGGAAGATACACGCCGTCGGGCGTACGCAACGAAAACGGAATCGCGCGCTCGTACAGCCGCGCGCGCACCGCGGCTTCCGCCTCCTCGTAGCGCATTCCGCCCACTTCTGCGCCCTCGATTGTCACGCCGCGCCGCACTCTGCCCGTTATGGAGCCGCCCGAAAAGAAAAAGCTCCCCGCAAGGAGGAGCGACGCCGCCGAATTCAAAAAATTTATCATTCGCTCCCTGTCAGCGGAGCCCAAGCGCGGCGAGCAAGCGGTCGGAGGGACGAAATTCCGGTCGCCCGATCGTCCGTCCTCTGCCCTCGGCGTGGAAGTCCGAACCGCCCGTGACGAGCAGTCCGCGCGCCTTCGCGTACGCCTGAAAGTACTCCGTTTCTTCCGCAGTATGCGTCGAATAGACGCATTCTATACCGTCGAGCCCGTAACCGACGAGTCCGTCCATCAGGCTCTCCCGCGCGCCCGCCTTCCCGCCGATCCGTCCCGGATGCGCCAGAACCGCAAGTCCGCCGCAGGCGTGAACGACGTCGATCGCCTCTTCGGGAGCAGGGCGGCAGAGCTCCGAATATGCGACCTTGCCCTTGGCGAAGTAGCGCAGATAGACCTCGCCCTCGTCCTTGCCGATCGCTTTCGACACGGCTCGCACCACGTGCATGGTGTGGAGAGGCGCGCTTTCCACGGCGCGCTCGCGCTCGGCGTCCCGCATGGAAAGCGAAAGAGAAAAGAAGGCGTTCGCTTTTTTCAGAGAATCCTCGGCGCGCGCGATTCCGCCCGCGCGGCGAGCTTCCAGAAACCGCGCGTACGCGGCGCACGGCTTGCAGCGATAGCCGAGCACGTGCACTTTGCCGATCTCCGAATAGGAGGAAACCTCCCACCCCGCGAGAAAAAGAAGCCCCGCGGCGCGCGTTTCCGCTTCCTTTTCCGCAAGGCCCTCCATGCTGTCGTGATCGGTAACCGAAAGCAACCCGACGCCCGCTTCCCTTGCCCGAAGCGCGAGCTCGCGCGGGGAGTACGCGCCGTCGGAGTAGTAACTGTGCACGTGCAGATCCGCCGTCATGTTTTTATCCCCCGCAGAATCTTGCCGTCCTGAATCCGGATCTTGTTCGATTCCTTGCCGTAGAGCACCCGCTCGGCGTGCGTGCAAGTCAGAATGCACTGCAATCCCTTCACCCGCTCCAACAGCTTTTTGCGGCGGGGAAGGTCGAGCTCGCTCATGACGTCGTCCAGAATGAGTACGGGCGGTTCTCCCGCAATGCGGCGAAACAGCTCCGTTTCGGCAAGCTTCAAGGAGAGCGCCGCCGTCCGCGCCTGCCCCTGCGAGGCGAAACCGCGCGCGTCCACGCCGTTGATCGTGACGCGGATATCGTCGCGGTGCGGACCGACCGAGGTGAACCCCAGCCGCATATCCCGCTCCCGCGAGGAGGAAATTTCCCTGAAAAGCTTTTCGTATACGCCGTCCTCGTCGGCGGGGTATTTCCCGTCCGTGCCCAATTCGAGCCGTTCCGCGCCGTCCGTCAGAAAGGCGTGCGCCTCGCTCGCGAGCGGCGAGAGCTCTTTGAGATATTCCCTGCGCTTTTTTACCACGCGTGCGGCGTACAGGGCGAACTGTTCGTCCCACACGGGCAAGGTTTCGAGCACGGCTTGAAAATCCCGCTCCTTTAACAGATTGTTGCGTTGCGTCAGAATACGCTGATACCGGTTGAGCGCGACGCAGTACTCGCGCGAGGTCTGCGAAATGGAGATATCGAGAAAACGGCGGCGCTCGTCCGGTCCGTCCTGAATCAACCGCAGTTCCCCCGGAGAAAAGAACACGCTGTTCATGTTCCCGAGGAAATCGACCGCACGGGCGAGTTTATTCCCGTTCACGTACAGCTCCCGTTTATTTTCGAAAATTTTCGCTTCGAGGGTCAGATCCCCGTAACGGCTTTGCGCAACCGCGGAAATGCGCGCGAATTCCTGACCGTGACGAATGAGCTGTTTTTCGTGGCGGATACGGAGCGACGCGCCCGTACAGAGGTAAAACACCGCTTCGGCGCAGTTCGTCTTGCCCTGCGCGTTTTTCCCCGTGAGCACGTTGAGCCCCTCCGCAAAGTCGAAGCGCTCGTTTTCGTAATTTCTGAAATTGTACAGCGTCAAATTTTTTATGACCATAAGCGGAAACTTTGCAAAAACACTTTCTTTTTGAGCGGTTTTGTACTATAATTAGAATACTTGGATCGACCGCTCTATTTAAGATTATACCAAAAAACCGAAAAAAGCGAAAGCGTTTGAGAGGAAAAAATGACGGAAAACAGCCAACTTGAAATATTATGGAGCAAAATTAAAGAACGCGCCGAAAAACTGATTACGCCGATTCCGTACAGCACCTTTATCGAGGACTTAAAACCCGTGGACGTCGTAAACCGCAAAATCGTTTTGCAGGCGCTCACCGAAACCGCCGCCAATGCGATTATAGGGCACCACCTCGAAAAACTGCGCGAAGCGGTCGTATCGGCGGACATCGGACTGAACGACGTGGCGATCGTCGTGGAGGGAAGCGAAATCTACACCCTCGACGAAGCGCCCGACGCCGTGGAAGAGCCCTCGATCGCCCTCGACAAACGCTACACCTTCGAATCCTTCGTCGTCGGTTCCTCCAACCATTTCGTGTTCAACGCGGCGAAATCGGTCGCAGAAGCGCCCGGCGAGAACTTTAACCCGCTGTACATCTACGGCGGCACGGGGCTCGGCAAAACGCACCTCATGCAGGCGATCGCGAACGAGATCGCGGAAAAGAAACCGTCGCTCAAAGTGCTGTACACCACGAGCGAAAACTTTTTAAACGAATACGTCGACAGCATGTTCTCGAAGAAAGGCTCGGGGCGGGAAGGCGGCACGCGCTTCCGCAACCGCTACCGCAACGTGGACGTGCTGCTCATCGACGACATTCAGTTCTGGGCGGGCAAATACGGCGTGCAGGAAGCGTTCTTCCACGCCTTTAACGAACTCTTCGCCCAGCACAAACAGATCGTCATTTCGTCCGACTGCCCCGCAAAGGAGCTCACCACCCTCGAAGAGCGGCTGCGCACCCGCTTCGAAGGGGGCTTGATCGCGGACATTCAGCCGCCCGATCTGGAAACGAAGATCGCGATTTTAAAGCGCAAGGCGCTCGAAAAGAAATACGTGGTGCCCGACGACGTGCTCGCCTTCCTCGTCAAGAATTCCGACAACAACGTGCGCACGCTGGAAGGCAGACTGAACACCGTGATCTTCGCGAGCAAACTGCACGAGGAGCCGATCTCGCTGAAACTCGCCGCCACGGCGTTGCAGGAAGCGATTACGGGCGACGAGCAGGAAGAAGTCACGCCCGAAGCGATCTTGCGGGCGACAGGCGCATACTTCTCGCTGACGAAGGCGGACCTCGTCGGCAAAAACAAGCGGCACGAAATCGTGCGGGCGCGGCAGATCTGCATTTATCTCATGTGCGAAATGCTCTCCCTTCCCCTCGTTTCCATCGGAAAAGAGATGGGCGGCAGAGACCATTCCACGATCATTTACGCGCGGGACAAGGTCGCCGAGCTCATGCGCGTGAACGACGCGATTTTAAAGGACGTGAACGACATTAAAAGCGTCGTGTTGAAACAGTAATCTTTTTTCGACTTCCCCTTTTTCAAAGGGGAGTCTTTTTCAAGGAGTTATGCAAGAATTTACGGAAGACGCGTGCGACGCGGTCGTCATCGGCGCGGGGCACGCGGGGTGCGAAGCCGCGCTTGCGCTCGCACGGACCGGTTTAAAAACCGTTCTACTCACTCTGAATGCGGACAGCATCGGCTTTATGCCCTGTAACCCCTCCGTCGGCGGAACGGCGAAGGGGCATTTGGTGCGCGAAATCGACGCTCTCGGCGGCGAAATGGGCGTAAACGCCGATAAGTGCGCGTTGCAATACCGCATGCTGAACGAGGGCAAGGGCGCGGCGGTGCAGTCGCTTCGCGCCCAGACGGACAAAAACGCATACCACAGAGAGATGAAGCGCACCCTCGAGCACACCGAAAATCTGCGGATCGTGCAAGGCGAGGCGGCGGAAATCCGCACGAAGGACGGCAAGGTGACGGCAGTCAGAACGGCTTACGGCGGCGTGTTCGAATGCCGCGCCGCGATCGTCGCCACGGGCGTGTATCTGAATTCGCAGACGATCACGGGCGAAGTCGTGACGAACGGCGGACCCAACGGCTTTGCAAACGCCACTCTTTTGACGCAGAATCTGATCGACCTCGGCTATACCGTGCGGCGGTTCAAGACGGGCACCCCCGCGCGGCTCGACGGGCGCACCGTGGATTTTAAAAAGCTCCCCGAGCAACCGGGCGAGCGGGTGTTCCCCTTTTCCTTTCTGAACGATTCGGTGCCCGAAAATCAGACTCCCTGCTATCTCACCTACACCAACGCAAAGACGCACGAAGTGATTTTGAACAACCTCGACCGCGCGCCCCTCTATAACGGTCAGATTTCCTCTACGGGTCCGCGTTACTGTCCTTCGATCGAAACGAAGGTCGTGCGTTTTCGGGACAAAGAACGGCATCAGCTTTTTCTGGAACCCGAGGGCGCGGACACGACCGAGGTGTACGTACAGGGGCTCTCCACCTCCCTCCCCCACGATCTGCAAAAGGAAATGTACCGCACGGTGGAAGGGTTGGAAAATTGCGAAATCGTACGCTACGCGTACGCGATCGAGTACGATTGCATCGACACGCTCGACGTGCTTCCCACCCTCGAATCCAAGAAGGTGGAGGGCTTGTACACGGCGGGTCAGATAAACGGCACGAGCGGCTATGAGGAAGCGGCGGCGCAAGGACTGATTGCGGGATTAAACGCGTCGTTAAAGCTCCGCGGACTTTCCCCGCTGATCTTGCGCAGGGATCAGGCGTATATCGGGGTGCTGATCGACGACCTCGTCACCAAGGGCACCGACGAGCCCTACCGCATGATGACCTCCCGCGCGGAGTTCCGTCTTTCCCTGCGGCAGGACAACGCCGATACGCGGCTGACGCAAATCGGATACGATTGCGGGCTCGTGACGGAACAAAGATATCAAAAATTCGTCGAACGCCGTCAAATGCGCGAAGAAACACTTGCGTTGTTGAACAAGCGGGCGGATCAGGCCCTCGCTTGCGCGCTCGTGCAAATGCGCGGCGACGCACCTTTGACTTCGGGCGTGACTTACGCCGATCTGATCCGCCGCGGCATTCCGCTTGCGGAGATCGAAGTCGCGTTCGGGATTCTGGAAGAGATTCCGCAGGACGTAAAATTGAGCGCAGAAACGGAAATCCGTTACGCGGGGTATTTGAAGCGGAGCGAAGAGCAGATCGAGCGGGCGAAGAAGTTAGAAGAAAAGCCCCTTCCGCCCGAGATCGATTACGGCAAGATCGAGGGTTTGCGGATCGAAGCGCGGGAAAAGCTTGCGCGGGTGCGCCCGTTGAATCTGGGGCAAGCGGAACGAATTTCCGGCGTCAATCCCGCCGATATCGCCGTACTGATGGTATATTTGAGTTTAAAAAAATAATCTTTCACTTTCTCGCACCGTAAAATAACAGCCGCTTGCGTTTTCCCGCAAGCGGCTGTCTTTGTTTGTAGTTTTACCGATTATTTAGAATTTCTTACAAGAGAATTCAAGGTTATCGTGCACTTTTCTCCACCCAAATCAAGCTTATAGCTATCCGCAAGTTCATGCTCCGCTTTCGCAGTCATCGTATATTCTTGCTTCCATGTGTTGTTCTCCGATTCAAAGAACATGGTTACTTTAATTGAAGTTTTCGAAGTCCAATCAATCGTAAGCGTTACGGCACAATTTGCAATAACTTTACGCATATTCGCCCAATAATTGGCAACTCCGTCCTCTTCCAATTGCTCCATATTCGGTCCTGCAGTATCTTTTTTGACAATCGGAGCCCAATTCTCACTGTTTGCCGCAGCATCATCAGCATCACCGATTATATAGTTATCAGCACGCATAATGCCAACTGCCGCACTACCGCTATACAACGCAAGAAGAGGAGCATGGAAGTTTTCCGTCGCCGTAGAAGTCATGGTTCCGTTTAACGTAACCTTTTCTCCCTTTCTTACGACACTCGTCCAGATCTTTGGCGTATATCCCGCAGACGCATTAATCATAATAGGTTTCTCAACAGATGCTTCTTGGTTATCGGAATAATGAAAATTCATATAAATCTTTCCGTTCGAAGCCGTCACTTGATCTGCCCAAATGCTAATCGCACGAGAATCCAAAGTATCAGTAATCGTAGTAACATAGGTTACCGTATGTGCGGGATTATCCAAATCAGTTGCTACATAAGAATTGATTACAACGGTAAGTGTCGTATCTTGCACTGTAAGAAGCGCTTCTTGAGTTACAACTGCATCTTCTGCAAACAATCCGAGATAAGTGTCGCTATTAAATCCGGTAATTGTCGTTCCGAGATCGCTAAGATTCTCATTGCTATTCTTTCCATTAAAGGTAAAGATATAGCCGTCTGTACGGTAACGATAGAAATCATCATTTACTTGTACGTCAAGTAAGAAACCGCGGAACACATCCGTTCCACCTGTCATATCAGCCACTACCCGAACGGTTTCTCCTTTAGTTAAGGTAGCTGTGGTAGTTGTAGCCCAAGGTGCGGCGAAAGTTGCATTATTTGATACATCTACCGTGTAATCCTGCCAAACCGGCGTAATCGTAACGGAAGTGCCCGCTTTGATATCAAGCAACTCATTCGGGAACACGAGAATTTCCGAACGATCCCCGTTACTTTCCTCCACGGCAACCTGATAACCAACGAAGAATGCACCTTCTTTCGTTGCGGTATTCTCTTTCACGGTCACGGTATAGAATCCGTTGTCGTTAACGTTCAACTGTGAAAGATCGATTTCTTCTTCATTCACTCCGTCGGAATATTTCGCCGAAGTAGGAAGAACTTCCCATTTTGCAAACAATTCTACGTTTCCCGTTACCGCTTCGCCGTCCGTATACTGCGTCGCGGTATAGTCGTTGTTTTCCACAATGAACCAACCCATGAAGCGATATCCCGCTTTTTGAGGCTCCGTCGGCAAAGTAAGCGTATCGTTTGCCCGATACTGGTCTTGCGTGTCGTATGCTTCGCTATCTCCGATATTCTTGAAATAAGTGACCGTAAACAGCTGTTCCCATTTCGCGGCAATCGTCATGTTTCCTTCCACCTTTAGAAGATTGTTCGCATCGATTGCATCGCCTATATAATTGTCATTTTCCACGACAAACCAACCAAGGAATGCAAAGCCCGCTTTTTCGGGCGCGTTGGTAGGA
>JAETTR010000376.1 GCA_021768985.1 Bacillota bacterium | reverse complement strand
CCTTGCGCAGAAAGCGCATATGGCTCTATTTAACTCGGTTATTCCACTCGTATATGTCATCTTTGGAAGGTGCTCATGGCGTCGGCGTGGTTCTTCGCGCTCGTTCGCGCGCAGGCGGCGGAAATGACTTTCACTTCTGCTTCGGTGCAGAAAGTCTTTAAAAGAATGGCGTTGCTTACCACGCAGATATCCGTGCACACTCCGCATAAGATAATTTCGCGGTATCTGCCTTTGCGGGCGTAGTCCGCAAGCGCAATGCTGCCGAATTCGTACTTTTCGAAGGTGCGCGCGCCGTCTGCGTACGGCGCAAGCTCGGGCACGATTTCCCAACCCTCTGAACCGCGCAGACAATGGGGCACGGGTAAATATTTCCCTTCCCGCGTGAAGAGATAATTTTTGCCGTGCGTGTCCTGCGTGAACACGATTTCCGCGCCCGCTTGTTTTTCGCGGGAAATGAGTTTGGCGACCGCGGGAATCGCGTTTTTTGCCGCGTCGCTTCCGAGCGTACCGCTTATGAAATCGTTTTGCATGTCTACGACGACGAGCAGGCGTTTCTCTTCCACAAAATTCCCTCCGAGACTTTTAACGGATTTTATTGTAACACAAACGGGCGCGGCGCGCAAGGGCTTCAATAATTTTTTCGGGAATTTTTGAAATTCACGAAAATAAACCTTGACATTCTCCGTAATTTGTGTTATATTGATAGCGTTAACGCAAATTGATTGAGCCGACATGCAGAAGTACCCAAGAGGCTCAAGGGGCTCCCCTGCTAAGGGAGTAGACGTGTTAAAGCGTGCACGAGTTCGAATCTCGTCTTCTGCGCCAAAAAGGGACGGGTGATTTTCACCCGTCCCTTTTTGGCGCAGAGAGAGAAAAAGAAACCCTGTGCGGGGGTCGTGCATGCTGCCTATTGTATGAGCATTTAAAGCAACAAACAGTTGCTTGACAATTTGGTAAAGAGGGGTTAATATAATTGCAGGATTTATTGTAGGAGAAAGATAATGGAAAGTAAAGATATTTTGCAATTGTATCGGGTTAAGCACGGATTTACGCAAGAACAACTCGCGCAAAAACTCTTTGTTACGCGGCAAGCGGTATCCCGTTGGAAAAACGGCGAAACCTCGCCGAGTTCGGAAACGCTTACGCTACTCTCGAAGATTTAAGACGTTTCGATCAACACGCTCTTGGGCAGTCCTCGACAATTATTTTGTCAATGTTGCGGTATGCCGCTTGAAGACGAATATATAAGCAAAGAGACGGACGGCACGTTTAACGAGGAGTATTGTAAAT
>JAETTR010000375.1 GCA_021768985.1 Bacillota bacterium | reverse complement strand
GCTGAGTTTTTCGGAAACAAAATCGCCCGTAAACGAAGCAATCTCAATCGATTCGCCCACGGCAACAGGACCGTCATCTTTGTCCTCTGCAGAAATCGTGAAGTCGGGATCGGGAGAAATCACCGTCAAATCGTCAAGATAGAAAACAAAGTCGTTTCTTCCTCCGTTATTGGACGTTTCTATCCACATCCACAACACGCCCGTCTCTTTGAGTTTTGTCAAGCTCTCCCCGTCATAAGTCACTTCGTACCAATTACCAAGCGTAATGTTGTCTGCACGACCGCCGGAAGCGTAACCGTTGAATTGATCATCACCCGCTCCCGCCTTATAATTGCCGAACCGCAGATTGAATGTTGCTTCCTCAGGCAAATTGCCGCGCTCCACACGCACTTGTAAGGTGAATTTTACGGCGTTTTCCAACTTTGCTTTCATTTCATCGTCCAAAACGAGCAAGGGACGCGGCGTGTTGTCCGTCTGCGCAAGCTGTACCTTCAATGCCTTACTGTTGTTAACGCCCGCGCCGCTTTCGACGGTTGCGATAGGATTGCAATTATTCTTCTCGATGTACGTTCTGCCGCCACCCTCGAAGTCTTCCACATACGGATCGGCAAGGGGCTCGTATACCGTTACGACCTGCGTCGCCTTTGCAATCTTGTGTCCGTCCATGTGCGTATACTCGAACACGTATCTGCCCGCCTTGTCGGGAGCGAAAAACATCTTGTTGTTTTCAAGCGAACAAGTAAAAACTTCACCGTTGCAAATGATTGTAAGTTTATTGAAGTCGACCCCTTCAAATTTTTCGGTATTCGCAAAATCGGCAAGTTCTACTTTTGTTCCGCTTGCGTAACGATCCGTCTTATCCTCAAAGCCCATTTTTACGTCGGGATCGGTTACCGTTAATTCCAAATCGTCTACGTATGCAATGCCCGAGCCGTCCGAACCGAAATCGAAATACAGCGTGACCGCGCCGATCGTTTTGATCTCTTGCACCTGTTCCGCAGAGAACGTGATTTTCCGCCAAGTGCCGTTTTCGCCCGCCTCAACCGTCGCCTGCGAACCGAGATAGTCACCGTCCGACTCTTTATAAACCGAACCAATCAGATTTCCGCACGTACCCGAAGCAACGTTCACCCAAAGCGTTAACTGCAAAGGATTTATCATCGCCGCAATCATATCCGTATCGAGTTTCAGCACAACCGAACTGTTGTTTTTCTTTACGTGTATTTTGAAAGATTGTGCGCCGCTGCGTTTTTCGGCATCCGACAACTCCGTTTCCGTCCAATCCTTTACTCTTAAAACGCAACCATCGCCCGTTCCTTCGAACCCGTC
>JAETTR010000374.1 GCA_021768985.1 Bacillota bacterium | reverse complement strand
GGGATCGCGCGGTAACGTTTATCCGTGAAAACCTTGCGGGGGTGCGGGTATACCTACTTTGGGAAGGAAAGGAAGGCTGCGAACTGCTCACCAATGCGGCGGACGCGGCGTACCGCTTACGTTCCGATTTGAAGGTGACGCGGATATGAGCGAAAAGAGGAATCGGAAACGCGGGTTTTTCGCGATCGGAGATCTCGCCGTATACGCCGTGCTCGCGCTCATCGTCGTCGCGCTCTTTCTCGCCGCGGCGTTTCTCGGAAAGGGCGGCAAGGCAAAGGGGATCGCAATCGAATTGGACGGCGTATCGGTCTATACTTACGAATTCGGCGGGGGCGGAAAAGTCGCCGCGGAATTTACGGACCGCGTCCTCGAGGAAATCTCGGAAACGGGAGTCACCGTAACAGTGTATGCCGACGCGGCGAAAAAGGAATACAACGTAATTTTTATCGATCCCGCCGCGGGTACGGCGCGCATGAAGGACGCGAATTGCAGTTTTCACAAAGATTGCGTCGCCATGGCGGCGGTATCTTCGGAACGCGGGCTAATCGTATGCGTGCCGCATAAATGCAGAGTTGTTGCACTCTCCGAAAAAAACGGGTACGATCGGATCGAATTCGGAATAATCCGCCGTGTGGACAAGTATAATAGAGTGTGGATAACCGCGTAAAAGGCTGTGGATAATCTTTCATGATATTGACCGAAAAGGCAAACATGTCAAAAGTTATCCACAATTTATCCACATATTTCACAAAAAACCCGATAATTCGACAAAAAACAATTGTTTCGCGACAAAATTTTTATGCATCTTATCCACAAAAATAAATTTTTTGTGGATTTATTATTTCCCGTTAAAAACCGTTGACAAATGATTCGGAAACGGGTATAATTCAATGGTGTTCGACGATACGGAAACGCATAACGGAATGCACGTTTAAAAGTAAGGGGAGTTCGCCCCGCCTACGGCGGCACGAGCGCAAAGCGCGAAGTAATCTCTTACGGTGCGCGCGGAGTTGAACGGGTTGGAATACAAAAAAATAAATAAGTGCGAATGCACCGTTAGCTAAGCTGGATATAGCGTCGGTCTACGGAACCGAAGGCCAGGAGTTCGAATCTCTTACGGTGCGCCAAGAGCAACCGCGTTTGAACCAAGAGGAAAATATGTTGAGATACATATTCCTAAATGGTGTTGCGGGCGTGGTTGCGGAAAGACGGTACACGCCGAGAAGTTACGCGAACAATTACAACGTTCACGGACCGAACGGCAAGTTCGTCAAAATGTAAAAGAAAAAAGGCAATGAGTTTTTACTCGTTGCCTTTTTTCTATGTCCCACCC
>JAETTR010000373.1 GCA_021768985.1 Bacillota bacterium | reverse complement strand
TACAGCCGCCCGAAGGACCGCCCGTCTGCGCCGCCTTGAACTTTTTGCCGTTGGGGATTCCGCCGCCGATCTCTTCGACGATTTCGCGCAAAGTCGTGCCCATGGGAACTTCCACGAGTCCGACGTTGGTGATCTTTCCGCCGAGCGCGAACACCTTGGTGCCCGAAGAGGTCTCGGTGCCGATCGAGGAGAACCACGCCGCGCCGTTCATGATGATGGGGTTGATGTTCGCCCACGTTTCCACGTTGTTCAGAATGGTGGGTTTGCCGAACAGACCCTTGACCGCGGGGAAGGGAGGACGGGGACGAGGCTCGCCGCGGTGACCCTCGATACTCGTCATGAGGGCGGTTTCCTCGCCGCAGACGAACGCGCCCGCGCCGAGACGGATATCGATATCGAAATCGAACCCGAGCCCTAAAATGTTCTTGCCGAGCAAGCCGTATTTGCGCGCCTGCTCGAGCGCGATTTTCAGACGGGTTACGGCGACGGGATACTCCGCGCGCACGTAGATATAGCCCTGATGCGCGCCGATGGCGTAGCCCGCGATCGTCATGGCTTCGAGCACGCAGTGCGGATCGCCTTCGAGCACGGAACGGTCCATGAACGCGCCGGGGTCGCCCTCGTCGGCGTTACAGCATACATATTTCACATCGCCCTGCGAAGCCTTTGCAAACGCCCACTTTCTGCCGGTGGGGAAGCCCGCGCCGCCCCTTCCGCGCAAGCCCGAAGCGAGCATTTCGTTGATGACGTCGTCGGGCGTCATGGAGGTGAGCACCTTTTCGAGCGCGGCGTAGTCGCCCGCCGCGATCGCTTCGTCGATGTCCTCGGGCGCGATCACGCCGCAGTTGCGGAGCGCGATACGCATTTGTTTTTTATAGAAGGGGGTTTCGGCGAAGGGGATGATGCTCCCGTCCTTCATAACCGTTCCCTGATAGAGCAGTTCTTTTACGATTTCGCCGTTCGGAACGAGGTGCTTTTCGGCAACCGTCTTTGCGTGCTCGGGGGTCATCTGCGCATAGAACGCGCCTTCGGGATACACGATCATGATCGGACCGAGGGCGCAGAGACCGAAGCAGCCCGTTTTCACGATGAGCACGTCTTTGAGCCCGAGCTCTTTCAGCGAAGCTTCGAGCTGGGCGATCACCTTCATGGAGTGGGAGGAGGTACAGCCCGTACCGCCGCACACGAGCACCTGTTTGCGGTAACCCGTTTCCTTCGCCAGCTTTTCGCCCTGTTCTTTTACGACGCGGCGCACGTCGACCAGCGCTTTCTTTTTCGCGCGGATCCCGTCTAATTCCTGAATCGTCATGCTTTGCTTCCCTCCCTGTAAGAAT
>JAETTR010000372.1 GCA_021768985.1 Bacillota bacterium | reverse complement strand
CCCGCCTGTATAACAAGCTCACGCTTGAAGAAAAGATATTCGTACGGGAAATGACGGAACGATTACTCACACTGAAGAAGAACACAAATGAACGAAACGACGCGTAATAAATTGGGGGAATTGATATTATCGATCGCGCAGGGGAACGCGAAAGCCGTCGACGAAATAAACAGCATACTTGGGAGCGCTATGGGAAAGGTGGCGAAGGTTTACGTCCGGAATATCGAGGACGCCGCCGACGCCGTACAGGAATCTTTTTGCAAAATCGTAGAAAAAGCATACACCTTTCGGGAAAATAAGAATCCGTGCGCTTGGATCTACACGATCGTTAAAAATACCGCCAAAGATTTCCTGCGGGATAATATCCGCAGAAGTAAAATCGTTTACGAACAGGAACCCTATTACGTTCCGGACGACAACACGCTGATTCTCCGCGAAGCGTTTCAGGTTTTAACCGAAAAAGAACTCGATCTCATTACGTACACTTTCTGGTTCGACATGTCGCTTTTCGAAATTTCGAGGGCGACGAGAATTCCGAAATCCACCGTAAAATACCGACTTGATAAAGCTTTATTAAAACTTCGGAAATTTTTAGAAAAATAGTTGCACGATTTCTCGTTTGAATCGTTTTATATAGCGATCATACAAAGGAGAAAGGTGTAATGAAAAGAACAAAAAACAAACTATTGCTTGTCGCAGTATGGCTCGCGTGTATCTTGCTGATTGCGGCAAACGGACTTGCCGTCGGGCGCGCTTCTGCGTCCGCCGCGCATTATTGCGACGAAGGCGTCTACGAAGGATCGGACGTTTCAACCTCTGCAAATTATACAATTACATATGATTCATATATAGAATATAACGATTATCGCGTTACTTGCGCGCCTTCGTTGCACAGCGGCGGTGCAGGGGTTGTAAATGCATGTACCGCTATTGCGGGCTTAAACGTAATGGCGTTTTACGACAGATATTATACGAATTTGATCCCCAATCATGAACCGGGTTTGGAATTTAAAGGTGTATACCGTTACTATCCGAATTTGGGGGAAACAGAAGTCGATACTGCTTTTTCAAAGCTTTACAATTATATGCAGGTAAATATTTCAGCTCCCGGAGCAACGGAAACCGACTTCAAAAACGGTTTAACGAGATATGTAAATGAACAGGGGTACAGCGTATCTTACAACTCTATGTATAAGAACGCGACGACCGTCAATCTGACTAAAGTACAGCAGATGGTGAACAATAAGCGGGTCGGGGTGCTCTTCCTTTCGGGATATAATTTCGTTTATGGATTCGACGTTGAAGAGAATTCGAGAACGGTGTATCGTAGTGTATATGC
>JAETTR010000371.1 GCA_021768985.1 Bacillota bacterium | reverse complement strand
TTGAAAAAGAGGGCTCGCTTAATCCGAAGGTGCGTCAGGTGGACGTGAATACGCTCATCTATCAGGTGCCGGGCGGAATGCTTTCCAACCTGATGAATCAGTTGAAAAAGGCGGGCAAAGAAGAAAAGCTTCCCGAAGTGCTTGCCGAAGTTCCCAACGTACGCAAGGATTGCGGTTATCCTCCGCTTGTTACGCCGAGCTCGCAGATCGTCGGTACGCAAGCCGTTATGAACGTTGTGATGGGCGAGCGTTATAAAATGGTAACCAAAGAAACGCGCGACTTGTTTGCCGGGAAATACGGTCAACTTCCCATGCCTGTAAACGAAGAAGTCGCGGAAAAGATTCTGAAAGGCGAAAAACGGATTACCTATCGCCCCGCGGACGACCTGGAACCCGAATACGAGAAGCTGAAAGCCGAAGTAATCGCAAAAGGCTACTACACGCAGGAAGAGGACGTGCTTTCGTACGCTTCCTTCCCCGAGGTTGCAGAAAACTTCTTCAAGTGGAGAAAGGCGAAGAACGACGGCGTAGACGGCGATTTGGCAAAGACGGGCGTATATCCTGTATAAAAGAGAACGAGGAAAAGCGAGGGCAGAACGCCCTCGCTTTCTGTGAACGGAGAAAAACGTGAAGCGGGTAACGGTAATCGGCGGAGGGGCTTCCGGACTCATGGCGGCGTATGCATGCGCGGCAAACGGGCACGAAGTAACCCTTTTCGAAAAGAACGAAAAACTCGGTAAAAAAATATATATCACGGGAAAAGGGAGATGCAATCTCACAAACGATTGCTCCCCCGAGGACTTTTTGATGAACGTGGTTCGCGGCAGAAAATTTCTGACAGGAGCCGCGTATTCCTTTCCCGCAAGCCGAACGATTCGCTTCATGGAAGAAAACGGGCTTGCCGTAAAGGTGGAACGCGGGAACCGCGTGTTTCCCGTCAGCGACCATGCAAGCGACGTGACAAAGACCTTGGAACACGCCTGCGTCAAGGCGGGCGTCGAAATTCGCTTAAAGGAAACCGCAGTTAAGCTTCTTACGGAAGAAGGGCGGATATGCGGTATCTTGACCGATCACGGCAGATACGACTGCGATGCGGTGATCGTTGCCACGGGCGGGCTTTCTTATCCCTCGACCGGCTCCACGGGCGACGGCTACCGTTTTGCGAAAGAAACAGGGCATACGATCGTTCCGCCGTTGCCTTCCCTCGTCGGTCTGGAACTGCGGGAAAACTATTCGAACGCGCAAGGCATTTCCTTAAAGAATGTGGTGCTCTCTGCAAAAAGAGGCGAGAAAGTTATTTCATCCCGCATGGGGGAAGCTCTGTTCACGCATTACGGAATCAGCGG
>JAETTR010000370.1 GCA_021768985.1 Bacillota bacterium | reverse complement strand
CCGTCGCGTTCGTCCCACATTTCGGCATTGATTGCGTCTTTTAGCCGCGCCGCGTTTTGTTCCGCAAGCTCCGCCTCCGCGATTTTATTTTTGGCGCGCAGGATTTCGGACAGCGCAATATATTCGACATACATAAAGCTGTTGAGATAGACCTCCGCGCACGACCGTAGCGGACGGAAAAACACGGTCGGGTTGTTGTCTATGCCGATCATAACATCGTCCTGCCACACGAAAAGTCCGCTGTTTTTATCGTATTGATTTTGCTCATAGTATCGCATGTACGCAATTAAACGGTTTTCGTCAAGCCAATCGAAATCGTCGGTAAATTTACAGGCTTGCAACGCCGCTTGACACAAGAACGGCTTATGCTGATTAAGCGGCACGCCCTTTTTGTGCTCCGCATGGAAATACCCCTCGAACAATCCGCCCGCCGCAACCATAATAGGCACATATCCGTCGCGCTCTTGCGCGGCAAGAAAATTCAATACGCAACCTTTTATATGCTTGACTACGCGTTCGCGCGACAAGCCCGCTTTATCGACTCGCTCCGCAGGCAAAACGTTGCACGCACGGCACAGCGCGCGCGCCGTAAAATACGAATCCCAATCCCACAGTTCGCCGCCGTACCCCGCCCCCGGGTCGATATACGGATACTTTAAATCGCCCGTCGGCGGCTTTAAAACGCCGCCCGCACGGTTAAGTATATATTGCAATATAATTTCGTCGTACTGTTTAAACATGACCGTGTTTCTCCTTACAATCGCGCTTTGCGCGTCTTTCGCCCGATTCATGCCATTATACAACAAACGCGTTTATCGCGCAATAGATTTCTTTATAAATAATGCACATAAATCGCATGAGCGTAGCAATGCCCAAATTTCGGCAGTATACAAAATCCGCGCCCGCACTTTTAATTAAAGCCGACGCGGATTTATTCGTATTTGTTTTATTCTTCTTATCTTGCTATGGCGCAAGCGTTACAGTATCGCTTTATAGCCCATGCCGCGAACGGTGACTATTTTTTCGCGGTACTGCTCGCCGAGCGACTTGCGCAACATTTTGATGTGCGTATCGACGGTACGGTCGTCGCCGTAATAATCGAAGCCCCAAATTTTGTCCAAAAGTTCCTGCCGCGAAAACGCCTTGCCGTTGTATCGCGCGAGCAAGAACAGCAACTCGCACTCCTTGGGCGTCATGGGCACGCGCTTGCCAGCAATAAACACGGCGCAACCCGCAAAATCTATGGTCAAATCGCCCGATACCATTTTGTCCTCGTTAATCGCACCCCTGCGCATGATTGCCGCGGCGCGCGCCATAAGCTCTTTGGGACTGAACGGTTTTGTGACG
>JAETTR010000369.1 GCA_021768985.1 Bacillota bacterium | reverse complement strand
GATCGTCGCGCACGGCGACAATTCGCTACTCATGCTTTTATACGGCGTTTGCACGTTGCTCGTTATCATCGCGTTTGCGGTCTTGTATTTTAAGTCGATTCGTTCTGGCGTTGCGGCAAGAAAGGTTAAGGAAAGCGGCGGCAGACCAAAGAGCTTTAAGCAGGAAATATTCGAGCTGTTCGACCAAAAGCTGTATAAGACCATGCTTTTTGTGCCTATTTTATGCGTATTGGCATTTACCGTTATTCCGCTCGTATACATGATCCTCATGGCGTTTACGAGCTACGACCACAACCATTTGCCGCCCGCGTCGCTGTTCGATTGGATCGGCTTTGAAACGTTCGGCAAGGTGTTTGCCAATCCGCAGATTGCGGGCACTTTCTTTCCGCTTCTCGGTTGGACGCTCGTGTGGGCGCTCATAGCCACGGTAAGCTGTTATTTTGCGGGAATATTCCTTGCCATGCTTATCAACAAAAAGGGAGTCGTCGGCAAGCCCGTATTTCGCACGATTTTCGTTATGACGATCGCCATTCCGCAGTTTATCACGCTTCTTACGATGTCGAACTTTTTGCATATCGACGGTCCGCTCAACACCGTGCTTATGGACATGGGAATCATCAAAGAGCGGATCGGGTGGCTTACAGACGTGTCGCACAACGCCATTCTGCCGCGCTTTTCGGTGCTTATGGTAAACTTATGGATCGGCGTGCCGTACACCATGCTCATTACGACGGGCGTACTCATGAACATTCCCAAGGACTTGTTTGAGGCGGCAAAGCTCGACGGTGCAAGTCCCGTAAAGCTGTTTGCGCGCATTACGCTTCCTTACGTTTTGTTCGTAACGGGTCCGTATCTTATACAGCAATTCATAGGGAACATCAATAACTTTAATATCATTTATCTGCTCACGGGCGGAGGTCCGTCCGTTCCCGAATACCATATCGCGGGTAAAACAGACTTGCTCATCACTTGGCTTTATAAGCTCACGATCGAGCAGAACGACTATAATCTCGGTTCGGTCATCGGCATCTATACGTTTATCGCGTGTGCGGCATTCTCGCTTATTGCCTATTCGCACACGAGTTCGGTCAAGAACGAGGAGGACTTCCAATGAGAAAGAGTATGAAACGCAGAAGAATTGCGGGCAACGTTGTTGCGGAAATCGCGCTCATTCTCTTGTCCGTGATATGGCTTATCCCGATCGTTTGGATCGTGTTGCAGGCGTTTCGCAAGGAGCCGGGCGCGCTTACCTATACGTTCTTTCCGCAGGAGTTGACATTCGGTAATTTTACGACGTTGTTTACCCAAACGATGTTCGGGCGGTGGTTTTTGAATACCTTTTTGGTGG
>JAETTR010000368.1 GCA_021768985.1 Bacillota bacterium | reverse complement strand
GAACGGTGATACTTCCGGGGACCGTCGGGGCCTGATTCCATACGATTGTGTATGCGCCATCCGAATCCGGGTTATCAGATACCAAGATTGAAGATGACAAATTACAAAGCGGGCGAACGCCGTCGTAGCCAATGCACGCGTTGCGCCAGCCCACCGCGCCGGAGGAATAGACGCCGCGGACGTTGTACGAGTAGGACGCGTAAGCGTCGGCAAGCCACCACCACCACGGGGAATTTGCGTTCAAACTGCTACTTGTGTATTCACTCTTGCTTACACATTCGGCGGTCGGGTACGCTTTGCGGGAATTGTCGTCGCTGAACAAGGCCAGCTTTGTGCCGCAAGTCGCGTCGCCCGTCAAGCCCACTTCCGTACTGGACGCAAAGAAAATCTTGTCTTTGCAAGTTTCGGTTCCGCCGCCGTCCACCGACGCTTTGCCGACGGTGTGCGTTGTTTCCAGCAGGGCCGCACGGAAGTTCGCGGAGAACCCGGCAAGGAAGCCCGCTTCCTGATCGTATTCGTTGTAATTGCTCCATACGTTGGCATTCGTTGGGGCCGCGTCTGCGCTGTGCTGTGCGCTGTACCATTTACCCGCGGCGGCGGTGCTGTTCAGCCATTGCCGGATATTCGAGTAAATCCAGCGGTTATTGCCGTAAGAACGGCGGTTGCTGTCGCTGTTCCCCGATTCGATAGCGTCAAAGCACTTTAACGAAATGATCTTTTCCGTAATCAGCGTCACGGACCCGGACGGGTAGCCAGTATGCCCCTTGTCTGCAATCTTCCAGACGATAGGCTTGCCGTTGTAAAGCGTCCCGGTGTCTTTGACAAGCGCGCCGACGGCAAGGGAACTTAATGCTTTTGCCATTGTTTTTCACTCTCCTTGAATAGATTTTTGAATGTGCGGTCCGTTTCCCGGACAAGGTGATAACAATTCCCCTTGATTGCGTGGCTCCGCCAGCTTCCGTAAGATTGTTCGATCTCCGCAAGGGTGATTTTGCCGCCGTCCAGTAAAGCCCGCTGTTTCTTCATCTTCCTTTGTTCGTTACATTTGCTTGACCTCCTAACTTTCCGAATCACTTTCCCCGAATCGGTCAAATACGTGTGAAAACCTAAAAAGTCAATGCCGTTCCGCAAAGGAAAGATGTTCGTTTTATTGTTCAGCTTCAATCCCAATTCGCCGACGTACCTTTCAATTTCCGCCCAGCAATACCGCAAGTACGCCTTGTCCTCATGTATCAAGTAAAAGTCGTCCATGTACCGCCCATAATAGCGAATGCCCAGCTTCTCTTTTATGAAGTGATCTAACCCCGAAAGGTACATGACGGCGAACCATTGTGAAGTCTGATTGCCGATAGGTAT
>JAETTR010000367.1 GCA_021768985.1 Bacillota bacterium | reverse complement strand
GTGCGACGCGGCTTTCAAGGGACGCGGCAAGGTTCAGCGCGCTTGAAGCGTCCGCCGCGGCCTGTTCTGCCTTTTGCGCGCCCGTGGTCCATGTCGCCCGCTCTGCCGCCGTAATGTGGATTTCTGCA
The DNA here is from genome assembly GCA_021768985.1 of Bacillota bacterium. Taxonomy (GTDB): domain Bacteria; phylum Bacillota; class Clostridia; order Christensenellales; family Borkfalkiaceae; genus Gallimonas. The sequence continues at coordinate 1,241 of JAETTR010000367.1, read as the reverse complement.
TTCTCTGTATGCTCGATCAGCCCAGCAATCGCGGTGTCGTAATTGCTGATCTGCGCCGCCGTCACGTGAACGTCAGTATTTCCGATATGCCCGTACAGGTCACTTTCCATTGCGCCGACGTTCGGCGCGTCAAGGATATTTCGCCATTTTGTGTACGGGTAATATGCCGTAATTGCCCCCGCCTTTTCCTGAAAGACAAGGACGCAATTTAATTCGGTCATTTCGCTTCCTCCTTTTCAATTTTCCCGTCCGGGTTTTCTGGGTCCGGGTCAACGTCGCCGCCCTGCTGGATAACCTGTAACCACAAAAAAGGCCCGTCTGCCGTCGGTTTCTCCGTCCCCGTATAAATGGGGACAAGGGAACTTTCGACGGCTTCCAGCCGCGGCAAAACGCCGCCGTGCGCGTCCGGGTCCGCATTGTGATTCTTCAAGTCTGTTTTCGTTGCCGTAACAACGTTCGGGTCAACGGCAATCGTCACGTTCGCGGCGTTTGCCACTTCGATGTGCATTGTCAATTCGACTTCGCCCGCCGCGCCCGTTGTAATGATGACTTTTTCCGTGTCCGGGGTGTTGCAGACGGCAAACATTACGTCGTCGCCCTCTGTCTGCACGCTCATTTCGCGGATTGTGAAGCCGCCCACGGTCGCCGGAATGACCGCCACAATGTCAATCATGTTCGGCGAATCCGGGTTGATCTGCACGCTGTTTACCTCTCCGCGCCATTTCTCATTTTTAAGCGCGGTCATGTCCGCCGACGGCTGGTAATACTGCCCGCCGCCGTCGCCGACGGCAAGGTATTTCAATTTGACCTTTTCGCCCCTCATGGTCGCCGCCGTGACAAGGGCAAGGCCAGCGGACGTGACAACGGGTCCGTATGTTCTTTCGGTGTCTGGCATTTCTTTTTACCTCCATTTGTTATAAATTCACGCGGATTCAGGCCGGGCCGTATGCGGGGAAGATTTCAACCTTTGTCCCCGTCTTTACAACCGCGCCCGTGCGGACGGTCGCCCGCTCCGTCATGCTCTTTACAAGAACCGGGAACACTTCAAGCCGCGTTCCCGCTTTCACCGCCGCGGCAACATGAACAGTTCCGGCGGCGGCTATGTCCTTTGCAAGATACGGGTAAACATCCAGCCGCGTCCCGATGGAATGCACCGCCGCAACATGAATTGTCGTTTCCTTTTTGACCTTATAGCTGATCGCTTCAAGGTGGGAACGGAGGTTTTTATAAAACCGAATGCG
>JAETTR010000366.1 GCA_021768985.1 Bacillota bacterium | reverse complement strand
CTCGGTCATCTTGATATTCGCGTGAATATTCTTCTGTTCGGTTTCGAACGCGAGGTAATCCCGCGAACTCTCGTATTCATTCGTGATCGTGAGCGAGCCATCGATGATCAGTTTATCGGTTTCGTTGCTGCCGATTTGCGCCGCGAAGAAATCGTCAAGCACAACGGACACGTTCTCGATCGCGCCGTTTGCCGCAGTGTTCACTTTCACGGTGACGGCAGACAGGAATCCGTCGAGCATACCGTCGACTTGCTCCTTGAACGCGGCAAGCTCTTCTTCGTCAAACTCTTCGCCGATGAAAGAACCCGCCAACAGCTGATATACGTTCATTTCTCCGATCTGATTGAGCATAGCGGTGATTTGCTCGACCGTCAGCTCCCGACTCTCGCTTTCATTCTCCGCCAGCGTTTTTTCCACGGGCACGTCGGGTTCCGGCGTATCGGGAAGCGACGGTTCGGGTCCGGGTTGAGGAGCCGAATCGGAAGGCATGAATGCATTGACGAGATCGAGCACCATCATCGCGCGGATCTGTGCAAACTGCTCGCCCGTAATGAAGTCGTTGGGATCGATGGGTTCGTTACTGCCCATTATCTGCCCGACGAGCATGGCAAGCGTAATCTTCTGCTCGGGTGCGGTACCGGGCGCGTTCATCAGTTTATCGACGAGAATATCCGCCGCCGCAAACAGATCTTTAAATTTTAAGCCCTTGCGGACGGCGAGTTCCAGAATCTCCTGCACCGTCGTATCCGCAACCTTCGCCACGGTTTCCACGACCTTTTCGAAGCCGCCTTCGCCGAGGAAGAGGTCCACGTTCTCCGCAATCGTATGGTTATACAAATTGTCGTTGAGCGCGGCGATCGTGTCGGCGTTGAAGGAAATTACGTAACCGTTCGATTTCTTTTCAATCGTAATCAGGCTGTTCGTCAGCTTTTTGCCGAGCCCTTTGAGCTCGTCGCCCGCGAACGCTTCCACCGTTTTAATGACGGGCATGAAGTCTTCGTCGAACCAAGCGAGCACCGTTTCGATCGTCTCTCTCGTAATCGGCAAAGAGGAAGAAGAATCCTGCTTCATCAACCCGATCAGATCCTCGAACGGCATGATTATGTTCTGCGACATCGAAGTATTCGCAAAGCTGTTCGCAGAATTGCTTCCGAACGGTCCCTGCACCTTCACGTAGACCATGCCGTCTTTGATCAGCGCCTGCGCGTAACCCGTAACGGCGGTGGGAAGGTCTTCCTGCAACGTTTCGTAAGTGCCGTACCCGTAAGCGTACAATCCGTTCTCATCGTCGTAGCGGAAGAAGAATTCCGCAAAGTCGATCGCGATTTCGCCTTCCGTGCCCATTACGATGGAGACGTTCTCCGCCTTCAAGGCAATCTG
>JAETTR010000010.1 GCA_021768985.1 Bacillota bacterium | reverse complement strand
AACCGATTACCTTTTGGGAGAAAAATAAAACGATTTCATATAAATAACCCGCCGCGACGAGTTCGTCGCGGCGGGTTGCTCTTTCATAAATTTTTATAACAGCGATTTGTAAAGATCGATGATATCCTGCAAGGTAGGATCCTTGGGATTGCCGGGGCGGCAAGCGTCGTCCATAGCCGACTGCGCGAGGAAAGGAATATCTTCCGCTTTGACGATATTCTTTAAATCCTGCGGAATGCCTACGTCCTTGCTCAACTGCGCGACCGCGTCGCAAGCCGCTTTGCGGTATTCCGCCTGCGACATTTTCTCAACGCCCTTTACGCCCATTGCCTTGGCGATCTCGCGGTACTTCTCCCCCGTCGCCTCGGCGTTATACGCCATAACGGTGGGAAGCAGAATGGCGTTCGCCACGCCGTGCGGCGTATCGTACACCGCGCCGAGCGCGTGCGCCATGGAGTGCACGATGCCCAAGCCTACGTTCGAGAAGCCCATGCCCGCCACGTACTGACCGAGCGCCATGTCCTCTCTGCCCTCTTTCGTACCCGCGACCGCGCCGCGCAGGGAGCGCGCGATGATTTCGATCGCCTTCAAATGGAACATATCCGTCATTTCCCATGCGCCCTTGGTGATATATCCCTCGATCGCGTGAGTGAGCGCGTCCATGCCCGTCGCGGCGGTCAAGCCCTTGGGCATACTGCTCATCATGTCGCTGTCCACGACGGCGACGACGGGGATATCGTGCACGTCTACGCACACAAATTTCCGCTTTTTCTCCACGTCGGTAATGACGTAGTTAATCGTTACTTCCGCCGCGGTGCCCGCCGTGGTGGGAACCGCGATAATGGGAACGCAGGGGTTCTTCGTGGGCGCGACGCCTTCGAGCGAGCGCACGTCGGCAAACTCGGGATTGGCGATAATAATGCCGATCGCCTTTGCGGTATCCATCGAAGAGCCGCCGCCGATCGCGACAATGCAATCCGCGCCGCTTGCCTTGAACGCGGCGACGCCCGTCTGCACGTTCTCGATCGTGGGATTGGGTTTGATTTCCGAATACAGCGTATAGGGCACGCCCGCCTTTTCGAGTACGTCGGTCACCTTTTTCGATACGCCGAATTTGACGAGGTCGGGATCGGAACAGACAAACGCCTTTTTGAATCCGCGCCGCGCGATTTCGCCGGGGATCTCCGAAATGCACCCCGCGCCGTGATAACTCGTTTCGTTCAAAACGATTCTTGCCATAATGATTTCTCCTTTCATTTTTCGGTTTTTCAACCGTAATTTCTTATAAAAATAACATTACCGTGAGCGGAATCAAAAGCAAAAAGCCCAAAATCTTGTTGACGATTACGGCGAATCCGCTCGGTTCGTCGTCCGACTCGTTCCGATTCCTGCGATTAAAAAAGCTGTAAACCCGATTGTACCACAGCGCCAAGCCGTAATCGAACCGCACGAACAGCACGCCGACTGCGCCGAGCACGCACGCTTCGACTAAAAACAACGTAGGAAACGCTTTCCACAAAAACAAAATTACCGTTGCTGCCGCTACGTATGCGCCGAGGAGGATGCTCTGGAACGTTTTACCGAATAAAAAATCTTTCATTTCCGTGCCCTCCTCACCATTCGAACCCGTAACTGCCCGAAACGGCGGTAACCGTGAGCACGGGAGCGACGCTCGGCGCGCCGACTTCGGATAAGGTTCCCTCGGAATAAATTTTTATCTTTCCCGTCCGCATATACGGATCGCCGTAGCCGCACGCATCGATACGCTCCGTATAACTGCCCGACAAATCGGTATTTTCGCCGTAAAGCGAATATGTAATTACAACGTTTTTCAGCCGAAATCCCTGTAGGGGACGAATTTTAACGGTATATTCGAACTCCCAAACGTTTCCGTAACTGAATCCCGAGCCGCCGACGGAACAATCCGCCGTAAGATACCGTTCATAATTTTCGAGAGATAAGGTTCCCGACGTCTTGTCGGTTCGGTTTACGGCAGTCAACCCGATCCCCGCGCATCCGACCGCAAAAACGAGGAGCGTGACGAGCAATTCGGCAACCGAAACTTTTTTATGCATATTCCCTCTCCCGAAATATTTCTTGCTTTTTTATACCACTCTTGCGGAGCTTTTAAACGAATCTATAAATTGAGGAAGTCCTTGCGGTACTTGACGCCGAACGACTCCGCAAGCGCGACGAGTTCGCAATCCTTGATCGTATTCACGCGGGGGCGGTTGCAGGTCAGCATATAAATCTGTGCCGCCTTTTCCACCGTTTCGATCAACCCGAACGCTTCGTCCAGATTCTTGCCGACGCCATAAATGCCGTGCATACCCCAGACGACGAGACGGAACTCCTCCATCTTCTTCGCCGTCGCTTCGCCGATCGCGTTGGTTCCGCAGACCATCCACGGAAGAATGCCGATGCCGTCGGGGAATACGACGATGCATTCGGTGCACATTTCCCAAAGGGTATGCGTGAATTTCTTCTCGTCCAGCTCGTGCACGTAGTTCATGGCGAGCGTGTAGGTGGGGTGCGAGTGCATCACCACGCGGTTCTCGGGATCGACCTTCAAGCGCGCCATGTGGCTCATGAGGTGCGCGGGAAGCTCGGAAGTAAACTTTCCGCCGTCACAAAATCCCCATAAGAGCTCGGCGGTTTCGCCGTCCTTCGCAATGCGGATAATGCCGAGGTTGGTTTCGGGATCGGTTTCCACGTTCTTAAAATATTTGCCCGTGCCCGTCACGATAAAAATTTTGCCGATCAGCGCGTCCGCACGGAAGCCCGTGGGAATGGTGCGGATCACCTTTTTCAGATTGAGGTATTCGCCGACCTGCCTTTCGTCGAGCAAATAACTGATGTTTCCGCCGTTGCGTTCGTCCCAGCCGAGACGGTACATGTTCGCCGTGGTCGCCGTCATTTCGCGCACGAAAGGCGCGGTTAAAATATCCTTCATACTCTCTCCTTTAATACTTTCGCTTCGTATGTCATAATTTTTTCATAGTAATTTTCGCAGACCTTCTGCCGCGCGAGATATTCGCTCCAGATATCGCCGAGGGGCAACAGCTTCACCTGTTCCTGCAAGAACATGAGCTGCGTGAAATCCCCCTTCTCCTGCAATTCTTTCAGCTTGCCGTTGGGGAGCAGCAACGCGTACAACAGCGCCTTTTGCATGGAACGCTGACCGGTGACCCAGGCAGAAATGCGGTTGATGCTCGCGTCGAAATAGTCGAGCGCGATCATCACTCTGTCCGTGCCGCCGTTCCGCACGACCTCCTTCGCGATCTCCTTCAGCTCGTCCTCGAACACGACGACGTGATCGGAATCCCAACGCACTCCGCGGGAGACGTGCAGCGCGACCTTGTCGTAAAACGCCAGAAGTGCGGGAATCTTGTCGCTCACGTATTCGAGCGGGTGATAGTGCCCGTTGTCCAGCAGACAGCAGATGCCGCGCGTCGCCGCGTAGTTCTGATAGAATTCGTTGCTTCCCACGGTGTAGCTCTCCACGCCGATGCCGAACACTTTGCTCTCCACGGCGGGGATCACCCACTTTTTATCGTAGCCCTCGAGCATTTCGTCGAGCGATTTTTTCAGGCGCAGACGCGGTGAAAGCCGGTCGGCGGGAACGTCCTTGAACCCGTCGGGAATCCAAATGTTCACAAGACAGGGTTTGCCGAATTCTTTGCCGAGGTACGCGGCGATTTTCAGGCAAGCCTTGCCATGGCGCACCCAGAATTTGCGGATCTCTTCGTCGGGCGAAGAGAGGGTAAGCCCGTCCTTCATTTTGGGGTGCGCGAAAAAGGTGGGGTTAAAGTCGATTCCGTCGAGCCCCTCTTCCTTGGCGAACGCCACCCAGGGCGCAAAGTGTTCGGGGCGGTATTCGTCGCGGTCGATCTTGCCGAGCTCGTCGCCCAGAATCGCGTAATTTGCGTGCAGGTTCAGCCGTTTTTTACCCGGCATTTCGGAAAACGCCAAGTGCAGATCGGCTTTCAGCTCCTCGAAATTTCTCGCCCGCGCGGGATAATTCCCCGTCGTCTGAATTCCGCCCGACAGCGACGTCGCCCCTTCGAGCCCGAGCACGTCGTCGCCCTGCCAGCAGTGCACCGACACGGGGATCTCGGCAAGCGTCTTTAACGCCGCTTCCGCGTCCACGCCCGCGTTTGCATACAGTTGTTTTGCACTTTCGAATCTCTGATTCATTCCACTACTCCCGTTTCAAAAGATTTTTTGATAATTTCTCTCGCCGCCGCAACGCTTTCGAATACGCCCGCCGAAACCATTTGCACGACGAGGTTGCCGATCGCCGTCGCCTCCACAGGTCCCGTAAAGATTTTCTTTCCCGTCGCTTTCGCGGTAAGTTCGTTTAAAAGTTGATTCTTGCATCCCCCGCCGATAATGTTGATGAAGGGGTACCGTTCGCCCGTGATCGTTTCGAACTCCTGCACCGCCTTCGCGTAACAGAGGGCGAGGGAATTGAGCACGCAGTACGCGGCTTCTCCCGTTTCCAGCTCTTTTCCGACGGCGGCTTCCACCTCTTTCCGCATGCTCGCGGGGGAAAGGAAGCGCACGTCGTCCACATTCACGGTGTACCCATTGACGGAATTGCGCGCCATCTGTTCGAGCTGGGCAAACGAATAGGCGTCGCCCGTTTCGTGACGGATCTGCTGAATCATCCACAAGCCCATAATGTTTTTCAACAGGCGCACGCCCGTGGGCGTTCCCTCGTTGGAATAGTTGAAGCGGCGGCAGATCTCGCCCGTGTCCGGTTCGTTCCGCTCCGCGCCGAGCAACGACCACGTTCCGCTCGAAATAAACAGTCCGCCGAAGGGCGCGGCGACCACCGCGCTCGCCGTATCGTGCGTGGCGGGAAGGACGACCTCCGCCGAATAGCCGACGAGGGTTGCGCTCTCCGCGGAGAATCCGCCCAGCTTCGTACCGGGTGCGGTCGGTTCGGGGAACAGCGTTTCGGGATACCCGAGCTCTCTGACGATCTCCCGATCCCACGCGCGGGTATGCGCGTTTATCATTCCCGTCGTCGTCGCGTTCGTATATTCGCGGCTCTTTTTGCCCGTCAGCTTGAAATGCAGCCAGTCGGGCAGCATGAGCATGGCATCCGCCTTGCCGAGCTTGCCCGTCTTTTTATCGCACCACAGCTGATAAATCGTATTGAACGTCTGGAACTGAATGCCCGTCTTTTCGTACAGCGTTTCGAACGGAACGCGCGCGTGCACCTCGGGCACGGCGGCTTCGGTGCGCAAATCGCGGTAACTGACCACGTCGCCCACGAGGTTTCCCGCTTTGTCGACGAGCGCATAATCTACTCCCCAGGTGTCGATTCCCACGGTGCGGGGAATTTTGCCGAGCTCCTTCGCCCGTTTCAACCCGTTCAGCACTTCCCCGAACAGCCGCTCTGCGTTCCATGTCAACCTGTCTCCCGCCCGCTGCGGAAGATTGGGAAAGCGGTAAATCTCTTCGAGTACGAGCTTTCCGTCTTGCAAACTGCCGAGGATGTGCCTCCCGGACGACGCGCCGATATCGACCGCCAAAAATCTATCCATCTTTTTCCTCCGCGTTTATCTTACCACATACCGCCGAATTTGTCTATATGTTTTCGAAAAGTTGACAAACAATCATTTTTGTGCCATAATATAAGCAAATTCAATCATAAACGGACAAGAATATGCTTGGTAACGAACGACAGGAAGCAATTTTGGAGCTATTGCGCAAGGAAAAGAGCGCGGCGGTCAAGGCGATCGCCGCAAAGCTGTACGTGAGCGAAGCTACGGTGCGCCGCGATCTGAAAGAAATGCAGGATCTGGGGCTGTTAAAACGCAACCACGGCGGGGCGGTCCTCCTCGAAGCGGCGGACGAAATATCCATCTTCGTGCGCATGACTGAAAACGCGCGCGAAAAAGAGCGCGCCGCCGCCAACGCGCTCGCCGAGGTTCCCGCAAATTTCAACACGGTGTTTCTGGACAGCTCCTCCACCGTGCTCGCGCTGGCGCAACGGCTCGACCTTGCCGAAAAAACGGTGATCACGAATAGTCTACAAACGGCGTTGCGGTTGTCGAAGGTGCGCGGGATCAATCTCGTGCTCTCGGGCGGGCGGGTCTCGCGAACGGGCGCTTCGGTGGCGGGAAGCTGGGCAAACAATCTGTTGCGGGATTTCCGCTTCGATCTGATGCTGACCTCCTGCGCGGGCATTCGCGAGAAGGGCGCGTTCGAAACTTCGATGGAACAGCGGGAATTAAAGCGGACGGTTTTCGAGCGGTCGGACGTGCGCATTCTGATCGCCGACCATACGAAATTCGACGCACCCGCCCCCTACCTCTTCCGCGAGCTTGCCGATTTCGACAAAGTGATTTTCGACTGTCTGCCCGACGAGCGCCGCGCGGCGCTCGGCGATCTGCCCGTAATCTGTTAAAGCAAAAAAGGACTTGCGGAATTCCGCAAGTCCTTTTTGATTCTTCTTTTTTAATCGGGAAGCGAATCCTTTTCCGCTTCGTACAACTCGTATCTCGCCTTCGCCTGATCCTCGCTCAACGCGTTCGTCTGCAAGATCATATTGCTGATCTCCATCTGACCCGCGAACTGTTTCGCACCGACGATCACGCCCTCTTTCTCCGCGCAAAGCAGGAACAGCTCTACGAAATCGGCTACCGTGCCGCCGCCCATCGCCAGATCGGCTTCGTACTGAATGACTTTTACGCCGTTTCTGAAATAGGTGACGCCCGTCATCTTGCTGACGGTGACGGTGATATACTTATTTCTGCCGCTGTCGTTGATCAGCGAATCCCAACCGATGCCGTCTCCCATCACCGCGCCGGACGAAGGGAACAGATTCGTAGCTTTGCCGAGCTTGTCGACCAGAGCCTGAATCTCCTCGTCCACGCCGGTTTCGGGCAAGGTGTTCACGTTCATTTGCAGGTTGGGCATAGTAATGTTGAACCCGCCGTAAACCGTTCTCACCGCAATGGAATCCCAGTCGGACGTCGCCCGATTCACAAAGAACGAAACGGAGAACTCGCCTTTTGCCGTGATACCTTCTTCACCCGCAAATACGGTGTTTGCGATCGTCGTCGCGCTCGCCGCGCCGCCCTTTAAGATCGCGCCGCAGACGGAGCAAACCCGCAGGCCGTTCGCGTCCTTGTCGCCCCACGTGTGCGACGGGCTTACGCTGACGTTGTAATAGAAGCTCTCCGTGCGATCGTATACGTTCGCAACGACTCCGATGCTGTCGCAGGAGGATTCGACGAGCGTTTTCCGGTCGCCTCCGATCATGAACGGACCGGGATCGGAAATCTGTCTGTTCGCAGAAACGGTGAACACCGTCGTGCTGCCGGCGATCGCCGCGGGAAGCACCTCGAACGCGTACGCCGTGCGCTCGCCGATTCTCATTGCCGTAAGATCGACCTCGAGCATCACCACATATACGCCGTTGATTTCGGAATAAGATACCGCCGTATTTTCGGTGAGCACGTTATTCCCCGCGAATGCAAATCCGTTCTTGCTGACGTTAAAGGACAGATCGTAAAGCTGAATCAGCGTGAGATAATCTTTGCCGATGTTCTTACCGTTGTTTGCGTTGAGCCTGAGCTCGGTCGTTCCCGCCGTCACGCCCGCCACGACAAAGGTCAGCTTGCTGCCTTCCGCCTTGGCGTAAACGGTGTCGTTGACCTTTGCGTCGCCCGCAACAGGTGCGGTAGGCAAACGCAGGTAGCCGAACTTGTTCTGCGCCTGAATCACGCCGCTCTTCTTATAGTTCACCGTAAATTCGGTAATCTGTTGCGTCAAATCGGGAGCCGCTACGGTGAGTTCCACGGTAAACGTGTTCCCTTCCGCCTTCACGCTCTTCACGGAGATTCCGTTTCCGAAATCATAGCCCGCGACGAGCTCGGACTTTTTCGCGGAAACGCCGTTCACTTCGAGTTCATCGGTATCCGCCACGGTAAGGCCGGTATAGACGATCTGTACGTCGCCGCCCGAAATCAGGTTAGGCGAGCCCGTTACGACGCTCGTAGTTTCCGTCGTCAACACGCCCGAAAGGTCGAGCGCGAGATCGCACTGCATGGTGTTCGCCGAAAGGCTTCCGAAATCGAGCACGAAATCGGTCACCGTACCGTCGGTGGGAATGACCGCGTAAACGGTGTCGCCGTCGATTTCCGCAAGCGCGCCTTTGAGAACGGAGCCGTTCGCTCTGACGCGAACGAACACGTCGCTTGCAAGCGCCTGCGTGAACTTCACGGGGATCGCGATATAGTGGGTGTACTTCGCATCCGCGCCGAGCGCCGCCTTATGCGCCGCGTCGAGCTCGAACGCTCTGCCTTCGCCTTTGACGGCAACCGCGCCGTTCGCGGGAGCGGAAACCGTATACGTTGCGCCTACGTTCCACGTTACGTCCTTCAACGTGAACGCCGTTTCGCCGAATTCTTCGACCATGCTGTTCACGATCTTGCCCGTCGTGTACCGCGCGTTGCCCGCAACCGTCGCCGCGTCCAGACCGAACGCCACGGAGATATCGGTGCGGTGAACCCCGCTGATACGGATCTCGAAAGCGAAGTAAGCCGCCTTCGTTTCCCCGCCCGTATACAATTCGGAAACGATCGTAACCACGCCGTCCGCATAGCCGACGTAATAGTTGAACGTCGCATTCCTCTTCGCCTCGTTGAAGAGGGAATCGTTGATCTCCTCGCCGTCCACGCCGCTGAGCTTGCCGTTCGGCGTGCGGAGCGCGTAGTTCGTGGGATCTTCGGGATCGTCGAAGGAGTGCCAGATTTCTTCGGCGTCGATGCCCGAGCCGTAGTCGTTCTTCGCGATATACGAATCCGAACGGATCCAGTACCAGTTATCGCCCGCATTGACGCGGAGGGTAACGCCGTTGTAAATTTCTTTCTGAATCGCCGCGGAATAGATACCGCTGAGCTGCACGAACTCGTTTTCGTTCAGGGTAACCGTCTGCGCCAACGCCTTATCCGCCTTCGTCGCGCCGCAGAGGGTGCAGACGTCGCCGTCGAAATGATGCGCGCCGCCGACTTCGGCAAGCCCCGCATAGAATACCACTTCGCCATCTTCGCTGTAAGGATAGCTTGCGAAGCCCTTTTCAAGACAGCTTGCTTCGGTGATCAGCTCGAGCACGCCGAGCGAGGAAGCCTCGACCGTCTTCTTTTCCACCTTATTGTCGTCGGTCGCTTTTAAGACGAACGCGGGAGCGGCGCTCGTATCCGCGTTGAGCTCGAAGTAGAAGGGAGCCGCGCTCACGCCGAGCTTGGTCGTGTCGATTCTGATCACGACGACGTGACCGTAGTCGGTGTCTTTGTCGTTGTCGAGGGTGCCGAACGTCGTCAGCGTCGCTTCCGCCGCGCCTTCGGGGATCACCCCGTAGAACATGAACGCGCCCTTGACGTAACGGTAACCGAGGTTGATGAAGTTCACGCTCTCGAGCGTACCGTTGTTCACGTTGAGATTCAGCGTTTCGCGGCGAATCCCTTCGGAAGCGATATCGTTCGCGGCGGTCGCCACGACCGCGTACAGAACGGTGCCGTCCGATTCGACGTACACGTTGTCGCCCACTGCCTGACCGACGCCGTTGTCGCCCGCAAACGCCATTTCGTAATAGACCGTTTCGGTCGCCTGACGCACCATCTGGCTGCCCGAACGGACGAAGAGCGACAAGTCGAACTTGTTCACGCTCGTTACGGTAAATTTGGGAATCGCGTAAACGACGGTCACCGTGCCCGCCCCTTCGTTCAGCGTCACCGTGACGTCGATTTCGCCGAGCTTGCCCGTTCCCGTCGTTTCCGCATTGCGGATTCCGAGGTTCTGGAACCGGACGCTCGCCGAGTTGGCGTACAGCTGGGTGGTGGCAATGTTCTCTTTCATCGCCGCGTACCCTTCCGCGCCGAGGTTGTAGACGACGGTCACGTTTCCGCCCTTATCCAGATACAGACGGTCGCTCGTCACCTGCGTGGTGACGGTGAGACAATCGAGTCCCTCAAGATCAAGGCGCACGTTCGCGCCGTCCTCGGTCAGCCCTGCAAGCGTCACGCCCTTTTCCGCGATTTCCGCGTTGACGGGAAGCACGACGTCCGCATAGTCCCCGGTCACGTTCACGTACGCGCCCGCAACCGCGGCGGCACCGCTCGTTACCGTGACGGCCGCGCCCGCCTTGAATTTGGTGACCACGCCGTCGCGCGCCCAGATCCGGAGCGCGATATACTTATCGGAAGCCGCGCCCGTAAGCTTCGCCTTCTGCGCGTCGGTCAAGGTGTTCGCCGCGCCCGAAAGAGTGAGAACGGCAAGTGTCGCATCCCCTTCCGTAACGGAAGCGAACGAGAGCTGTCCGAGCGTCGCGTTATTGGCAAAGTCTACGCCGTCGATTTCCACGGTATGCGCGTACGCTTCGTTTACGGCGTTCTTCGCGATCGTGATAAACTGTTCGGCGGGAATGTCCGCGGTCTTTGTGATATTGCCCATGGAGCGGGTCACGCGGAACGCCTTCATGTTCGTCGAAAGCGGCGTTTCGCTCAACGACACCCATTGAGGTTCTTCCGCCGTGCCGATATTCGCCTCTACGTCGAACTGCGTGTCGGAAACGGGCGTGGTATCCTGCTTCGTGGTGATCTTCACGTCGAGCGTGTTCAGATCGAGCATCTCGTTTTCGAGATAAACCTTCTTCGTGTTCTGCACCATGCCGTCAAACTGAACGCTTTCGAGCGTTCTCGTGGAAAGCGTGCTGATTTCGTCGAAGTGCATGACCACGTACTCGCCGTGGAGAATGGTGTCGTAATACCCCTTCGCGGAATCGGGCACCTTCGTACGCGCGATCAGCTTGGTGGGGTTGGCGGGATCGGTCGTGTTGACCGTGGTCAATTCGATAATGCCGTCCTCGCGGTAAGTCCAGGAAAGCTCGATGTGCTGTTCCGTTAAATAGGTCGTCGTGTTCGAGGTTTCGCCCGTGCTGTAAGTGTACCAGTCGTGCCACTGTTCGAGCGTGGGCGTGCCTTCGCCGTGATCGGTATAGCCGGGCAGGGGCTTGTTGCCCGTGTCGCTCGGGTGCGAGCCGTAGTTGCCCGTGTCGTTCGCGCCGCCCGAGCCGTTGCCCGCAAGCGCGGCAAGCAGACGGGGCGCGCCGATTCCGTCGAGCAGAACCCAGCCCTCGTTACGCACGATCACGGAAGTGCCCGCGCCGCCCGTATATTCGCCGATCGAAGTGTCGGCAAATCCGAGAATGGGGAAGAAGTAAGCCTTTTCCTCCGCACCCATCGTGGTGTAATTCGTAACCGCGGTGCCCTTCACCGTAATCGTCATTCCCTTTTCGAGTCTGCCGACGGTGTGCGTTTTGACCCGCTCCTCGCTGCCGTCCACCATGATGGAGCCGAACGGACGGATCGCCGTACTGCCGTTCGCGGTCAGCGTGGAATCGCCCGTGTGGAACGCGTTGTAGGTCAGCCCGATGTCGATTTCTTCGGTCGTGAGCGTCGCGCCGTCCTCCGTGCAAACGCCGTCCACGATGTTGTGCTCGATGTTGATTTCGATCGTCGCGGACATATTGTCGGCGTTGTGTTCGGTAGGCGTAACCGTTGCGGAGTACACGCCGATAGAGCCGAGCTGTACGCCCGACTTGTCAACCGTAAGTCCGCTTGCTTTTAATTGTGCGTTGCCGCCCGGATCGGTGTACTGTACCCGAGCCGCGAGTTTATCGAGCACCTTGCTCTTCCAAGCGTCCTCGCCGTCGGCGTCCGTCAACGTGAAAGACGATTGGCTCATTTCGATTCTTCTGACTTTGTAGTCGGTCGGCTGCTGTTCTTCGGGTTTTTTCCCGCCGCAGGCGATCAGCCCGACGCACATCAGAACCGCCAAAACCGCAATCAAAGCGACTTTCAGCTTCCTCATTTTGAATCCCCCCAGATTGTTTTTTAATGGGCTATCGGTTCGATAGCACTCTTATTCTACAATAAAATTTTTTCACTGTCAATACTATTTTTGCAATTTCTTTCTATTTTTGGGAAAATATTTTAGTTTTTCCAAAATCAAACGATCGGTTTGCACAGGAAAATGTTTTATTGTAGCGTTTCCCGCAACGAATTACCATAATTTTTTCGGTGCGGGATTCTTTTATACAGTGATATGCATTCCCCGCGGTTTTATGCGCGCGGTAGCGGGAAGGAACGTCAACCTAATCCGAAGCCTCTTCGAATCGCGGTAAATCCGAAAAATCATGTCCGAACGCCTCGACGGCTAATTGCAAGCCGAATTTAAGCCCGTCCGCAAACCGCAAATATGCGGTTTCCGATTCCAATCCCGCGCTCAACATCCAAAGATCGTCGAGCATCTGTTTCTGCTCGTCGTTCAGCGTTGCTTCCAATTTATTATGTGCTACGTCGTACTCCTTAGTTATTTTGCGATACCTCGCACTATCGCAGAATTTGTCGTGAATACCGTCTCCTCCGAAGAAAATTTGCTTAATGACCGATAACATAATTGCTCCTTGTATAATTAGTCTTGAAAATTAGATTTATGCAACAATTATAATACAATTATTTGTATTCGTCAAGCCTTTTTGCAAAAAAAGTTTACTTTTTTTGTACTTTTTTTATAATATAAGTAGGAGAAATCATACATGAGAAAATTGGATCTTTGGAAACAACGAAAAAAAGACTTAAAATTAACTTACGAAGATATTGCGGAAAAAACGGGTATTGCAATCAGCACGATAAAAGCCATATTTGGTGGAGCTACTTATGCCCCACGCATCGATACTGTACAGGCAATCGAAAAAGTATTAAAGCTTGACGAAGATTGGGAAAGCGGCAGTTTAACGCATCAAGAAATGCAAGCCGTTAATATGATACGAAATGTAAAAGAACATTGCGGCGAAGAAGCGCAAAACATATTTGTAAATACAATTCTTGGAATGGGCGAGCTTATGCTAAAAAACGAAAAATAGACCCCCGGCGGTTATCGTCGGGGGTCCTTCTTTCAAAAGAATTTTATTCGATCGGATGCAGATTTTTAAGCGACAAATCGAGAATGGGCGCGGAGTGCGTGAGCGCGCCGGACGAAATATAATCCACGCCGAGCTTTACGTATTTTTGTACATTCTCCCGCGTTACGTTGCCCGAAATCTCCGTTTCCGCCCTGCCCTTCGCCAACTTCACCGCCTGTTCGAGCGTTTCGCCGCTCATGTTGTCGAGCATGACGATATCCGCGCCCGCGTCGAGCGCCTCGCGCAGTTGTTCGAGCGTTTCCACCTCGATTTCGATCTTCCGCACGAAGGGCGCGTAGGCGCGCGCGCCTTCGATCGCCTTGCGGACGCCGCCCGCCGCGCCGATATGGTTATCCTTCAACAGCACGCCGTCCGAAAGGTTGAAGCGGTGATTGTTCCCGCCGCCCATGCGCACCGCGTACTTTTCGAAAATCCGAAGCCCCGGAGTCGTCTTTCTCGTGTCGAGCAATTTCGTGGAAGAGCCCGCAAGCAGATCGGCGACCGAACGGGTATAGGTGGCGATCCCGCTCATGCGCCCGAGGAAGTTGAGCGCGGTCCGCTCGCCCGACAGCAACACGCGCATTTCCGCCGTGACCTCGCCGAGCTTCTGCCCCTTTTGCACGCGGCTCCCCTCTTCGGCGAAAAAGACGACTTCCGCCGCGGGATCGAGCAAAGCAAACACCCGTTCGAACACGGGCAGACCGGCGATCACGCCGTCCTGCTTGCACAGAAGCTCCGCTTTCCCGCGCACGCCGGCGGGCACGACGGAGTTCGCCGAAACGTCTTCCCACGGGATATCCTCCCGAAGCGCGGAGAGAATGCTCTCGTCCCAATGTAAAATCTGCGTTACGTTATTTTGTTTCACGGTTGATCTCCTTTAACACGTTTGCCTGATCGGCTTCCGCAAGCTTGCGGTAGTTTTCGTACGGTTTCAAATTCACTTCGGGAAGGCTTGCCTTCTCTCCGCCCTGCGCCGCGATGTCCTCCGCCGCCCGCCGCGCGAAGATGAGCGATTCGAGCAGGGAGTTGGAAGCGAGGCGGTTTTTGCCGTGCACGCCGTTACAGCACGTTTCGCCCACGGCGTACAGATGCGGCATGGTCGTTCTGCCAAACAGATCGCTTCGGATTCCGCCCATAAAATAGTGCTGGGCGGGCACGACGGGCACGGGCTCGCGCAACGGGTCGTACCCCTCTTCCAAACACCGCTTTACGATGCCGGGAAAGTGACTCATCAGCGTTTCCGCGCCCCCTTCCACCGTGCGCAGGTCGATACGGACGAAATCGCTCCCCTCCTTCCGCATTTCGCGGCGGATCGCCTCGGTCACGACGTCGCGCGGAAGAAGCTCGTCCACGAACCGCTCGCCGCTCCCGTTGATCAGGCGCGCGCCCTCGCCGCGGACGGATTCGGAAATCAGAAACCGTCTGCCCCGCCCTTTCGTATAGAGCGTGGTCGGGTGAATCTGCACGTAGTCGGCGTGATCGACCGCCACGCCGTGGCGCAGACACACGGCGACGCCGTCGCCCGTCAGAATTCTGTAATTGGTGGAATGGCGGAAGAGTCCGCCCACGCCCCCCGTGGCGAGCGCGGTGTTCCCCGCGTACACGGGATAGATTTCGCCCGATTTGTTGTCGCGCAGGACCGCGCCGAAGCAACGGGAATTTTCGCAGATCAGATCGAGCATCGTCGTATAGGGCGACAGGGTGATATTGGAAAAAGTTTTGGCGTAGGCGAGCAGGTGCGAAGTGATCTCTTTCCCCGTGCAGTCCTCGTGAAAGACGATGCGCGGACGGGAATGCGCGCCCTCGCGCGTGTACGCGAGCGAGCCGTCCGCCTGACGGGCAAACCGCACGCCGACGGAAATCAGCTCGTCAATCGTCGCGCGGGAGTTCTCGATCATGCAACGCACGGTAAACGGGTTGTTTTCGAAATGCCCCGCGCGCATGGTGTCCTCGAAATAGCCGCGGAAATCGCCCTTGTCGCGGAGCACGCAGATCCCGCCCTGCGCCAAAAAGGAGTCGCTCTCTTTCAGCCCCCCTTTACACACGACGAGCACGCGCGCTTCTTTGGGCAGATGCACGGCGAGGTTCAGCCCCGCCACGCCCGCCCCGATCACGAGCACGTCGTAATATGCGTTTTTCCGCAATGCTTCCATATTCGCTCCAAAGGAAAATTCTTTTCCGCGTTATTTCTCGTAAACGCTGTGCTTCAATACGCCGATATAGGGCAGATTGCGGTATCTCTGCGCGTAGTCGAGCCCGTAGCCGACGATGAACTCGTTTTCGATCTCGAAGCACGAATAATCGGCTTTGATGTCCACCTGTCTGCGGGCGGGTTTGTCGAGCAGGGTCACGACGGTAAACGACTTCGCCCCGCGACCGCCGAGTAGCTCGCGCATCTTTTTCAGCGAGTGACCGGAGTCTACGATATCCTCCACGAGAAGCACGTCCCTGCCCGCGACGGGCGCGGCGAGGTCCATGACGATCTTGGGAATCCCCGAACTCTCCGAAGTGTGCCCGTACGAGGACACCGTCATGAAGTCCATCTGCACGGGGGTTTGCATCTCGCGGAGCAGATCGACGAAGAACACGACGCTCCCCTTCAACACGCTGATGGCAAGCGGGGGTTCCGTGCAGTCCTTGTAGCGCTCGTCCAGCCACGCCGCCGCCTTCTTTACCTCCGCGTGAATCTCTTCCTCCGTGAGCATGATCCGCTCGATATCGGGGTTCATTGTCTTGTTCATATCGCTTCCTCCGTAAAAATGATTTTATTCGCACACGCCGCACGTGTGAAATTCAGGTTTCGCAAACGAGATACGCCGTGCGCGCCGTTTGCTCCGTGACCTTTACGCCGTCCGAGATTTCCACGCCGAACACCGCAAAAACCTCGCTTCCCGCGGCGACGAGCGGAAGTTCCCGCCCCGCACGCGCGGGAATCTTTTTATCCGTAAAGTACTCTTTCAGGCTCTTTCTCGTTCCCTTGAACGGAACGATATAATCCCCCTCGCGGCGGGTTCTGACAACCGCCCCCGCGGGGAACGCATCGTAATCCGCGTGCAACGCGCCCGCTTGCCCGACAAAACTCACGCGGCACTTATATCCGTTCAGTTCGAACGCCCCTTCGCGAAAGGGCAGCTCCGCTTTGTCGACAGCCTTCTCTCTGCCGATCGCGATCTCCCCGCCCTCGCGCACCGCCGTCAGTCCGAAGGGCAGACTCGCTCTTCGCCCACTCTGCAATTCCTTCAGCCGCGCGATCTCGGCGACGTTTGCGCTCGTATAATTTTTTTCGCCCCCGAGCGATCTGACCGCGAACAGACACGCCCGCGAAAACAGCGGCGCGGGCAGACGGACGGGCACGAAGAACCAATCCCCCTGCCGCCGCACTTCCTTTCGGGCGAGCTCCTGCAACAGACGATCGTCCTCGGCGGCGCGCAACGCGAATTCCGTCAAGTGCCGCGACGCGCCGTTCACCGTCCGCTCGAGCGCGGGCATCACCGAATGCCGAATGGCGTTGCGCGCAAAGGCTTCGTCGGAATTGCTCGAATCGGTTACGAACGGCAGCTCGTTTTCGGCGGCGTAGCGTTCGATCTCCGCCCGCGTCACGGACAAAAACGGACGGATGATCCCGTCCCGCTCCCCGATCGCGGACAGCCCCGCGAGCGACGTGCCCCGCGCCAGACGGAAGAGCGCCGTTTCGGCGAAATCGTCGCGGTGGTGCGCCGTGGCGACGCAATCCGCCGCGCCCGTTTCCAGCGTTTCCCGAAAGCACGCGTAGCGGAACTCCCTGCCCTCTTCCTCGAACCCCCTGCCGCTTGCCGCGGCGCGGGCGGGAATATCGGCGGTATACACGGTAAGCGGAACGCGCCATTTTTCGCACAGCTCCCTGACGAACGCAAGGTCGCGCAACGACTCTTCGCCGCGAATCCCGTGCTCGCAGGTGAGCGCGGAGAGGGTCAGATTCAACGGTTCCGCCGCCTGCAAAAGGCAGTGCAACAGACAGACGGAATCGACGCCGCCCGACAGCGCGACGCAGATCCGCTTTCCCTTGTATCCCGTTAAATCCGTCGGCAACATATTGCGAACATTATAACACAATCCCCGCGCGATTGCAAGAATTTTAAAACAAAAAGCGTCCCGCATGGGAACGCTTCCGTCGTTTATTCTTCTTCGTCCTCGTCCGTGACTTCCACGATCTT
>JAETTR010000365.1 GCA_021768985.1 Bacillota bacterium | reverse complement strand
CTCTTCCACCGTTTCCGCGCCCGAGCCCATGATTACGATCACGTGCTCCGCTTTGGGATCGCCCACGTAGTCGAAGAGGTGGTACTTTCTGCCCGTGAGAGCGGAAACCTCGTCCATCATCTCCTGCACGATCGCGGGGGTGGCGTTGTAGTAGCTGTTCGCCGTTTCGCGGTTCTGGAAATATGTATCTCCGTTCTGCGCCGTGCCGCGCTGTACGGGGTGCTCGGGATTGAGGGCGCGCGCCTTGAATTCGGCAACGTCCTTCGCGAGTCCCTTCTTATCGAAGATCGCTTTCATTTCGTCGTAATCGATCGCGTCGATCTTGCTCACTTCGTGCGAGGTACGGAACCCGTCGAAGAAGTTGATGAAGGGCACGCGCGAGCGGAGGGTGGAGAGGTGCGCGACGAGCGCGAGGTCCATAACCTCCTGCACCGAGCAGCCCGCGATCATCGCGAAGCCCGTCTGACGGCAAGCCATTACGTCCGCGTGGTCGCCGAAGATGTTCAGCGAATGCGCCGCAAGGGCACGCGCCGAAACGTGCATGACCATGGGAAGCAGTTCGCCCGAGATCTTGTACATGTTGGGAATCATGAGGAGCAATCCCTGCGAAGCGGTGTAGGTGGTGGTCAGCGCGCCCGCGGTCAGCGAGCCGTGCACTGCGCCGGCGGCGCCGCCTTCCGATTGCATTTCGGCAATGCGGAGCTTCTGTCCCCACATATTCACTCTGCCCTGGGTCGCCCATTCGTCGGCGGATTCCGCCATAGGGGACGAAGGGGTGATCGGGTAGATGGCAGCCACTTCCGAGAACGCGTAAGCGACGTGCGAGGCGGCGGTATTGCCGTCGATAGTCATCTTGGTCATCAAAAAACCTCCATAAAATAAATAATAATTACCTGATTTTGCGCGCGGAAAAAGCCGTGCTTGTCCGCACCTAAACCATTATATAGTTTTTTTTGTCGATTGTCAACAGCGGAAGCAAAAAAACTTGCGGTGTTTGTGAAATAATGTTTGTAAAAAAATATTAGTATAAAAATGAAATAATATTAGAATAATAAAATTTTATCATAGTATTGACAATAAGGAAATATATGGTATACTGTAAAAAGTAGGAGGTACGAACATGAAAAAGAAAACTAAATTTTTGTTCGGGGCAATCACAACAATGTTGGCTGTATCAATGCTTGGAGGAACGTGTCTGAACGCGTCAGCTTCGGAAATAAGCATTGATGAAATGAGAGAATATCTGATTTCCATGAAGTTTCCGGAACTTTATATTAATTCCGCACCAGATGAGAAGATCGAATATCTGTATGAAACGATACAGAATTACCATATTGGTAGTGTAGAGCAGGAAACAGGATATTTAACTGAAAGTAACGGTAGTTCAGTTATGC
>JAETTR010000364.1 GCA_021768985.1 Bacillota bacterium | reverse complement strand
CTTCGTTCAGCGAATACGACGAAAAGTTCGCGCTTGCGATGCGCGAACGGGCGGGCAGGCTCGACGTGTGTTCGGCGCACGTGCTCGGCACGCAGTTCGAACCGCAGCTGTTCAGCGAGCACCCGCGCGTGCGCGCGGACGCGGATTACTGGCTGCGGCGCGCCATGTCGGCGGCGAAAGCGGTCGGCGCGAGGTTCTATTCCTTTCACGGCACGGCGCGCATGAAGCGCATTTTCAAAGAAAACCACGCGCGCACGGGGGATCGGCTGAAGGAGATTTGCGCAATCTGCGGAGAATACGGCGTGCGGTTGTGCCTCGAAAACGTGGAGTGGGCGTACTACAACCGCCCCGGCGTGTTTCGGGCGTTGAAGGCGCGCTGTCCCGCGCTCGGCGGCGTGCTCGATTTAAAACAGGCGCGCCTTTCCGAATTTCCGTATGCGGAATACCTGAACGAAATGGGGCGGGATATTACGCACGTGCACGTGAGCGATCTCGACTCTGCGGGGAATATGTGCCTGCCCGGTCGGGGAAATTTCGACTTCGACGGGCTCCTCTCCCGCTTAAAGGACGTTGGCTTTTCGGGCGCGTTGCTGATCGAGAACTACCGCGGGGATTATAAAGAGTTGGGCGAACTGAAAGCTTCGTACGAATATCTCGCCGAAAAAGTTGCAAAATACAATTAACGCGGAAAAATTTTACAAACCGCCCCCGAAAAAAGTTGACGGAAGGGGGCGGCTTTGTTATAATAAACCGTGAAATAAGTGCTTCGGCGGAGGAGGGTTGAGAATATGTCTACGATTCGTGTGGGAGATAACGAAAATCTCGAAAGCGCGCTTCGCCGTTTCAAGAGAAAATGCTCTCGCGACGGCATCATCGGCGACCTTCGCAAGAAGGAGTTTTACGAAAAGCCTTCCGTGAAAAAGAGAAAGAAGGCGGAAGCCGCGAGAAAGAGAAGCAGAAACTAAAGAAGATCCGTAACGGAAACGTTACGGATTTTTTCTGCGAAAAAAGTCGAATCATCACCTTGGAGGGCGAAATGGAACGCACGTTGAAAACGCTTGCAAAAGAGGCGAAAGCGCGAATGAAGAAAGGGTTCTGGAAACAGTGCGAGGAGGACCTTGTGAACAGCCGCAGTCACGCCAAAGAAAACGGGATCAACGAAAGCAAAATGGAGCGGTATTTCGCCGAAAAGGTGACCGGGCAGATCCGCGGCGAAACGCCCGACGAGTTTTATCTGCGCGTCCGCAATCTTCTGCTCTGCGAGGGCGAGGTCTCCGACGCGATCGGGCGTCTGACCGACAAGGAGTATTACGCCACCCTGTCCTATTCGGAAAAACAGCGTTACACGCTCGAGCTGTCGCAACGGTATTTAAGCGCGCTCGAACGCTTCAAACGGGAATAC
>JAETTR010000363.1 GCA_021768985.1 Bacillota bacterium | reverse complement strand
ATATTATCGTTGCGGCGGACAGTCTTGTGCCCGTTATTGACGCGACCTTAACGTATTCGTTTTGCAAAAGCGGCGTGCGCGTCGCGATAGATTACAAAGTAAACGACGTAACGAAGTTCGAGTTTTTGCCGCGTATCGGCTGGACGTTGAAACTCGATCGTTCTTACGACAAACTTAAATACAACGCTTACGGAGACGGCGAAACGTACTCGGACATGTACGAGTACGCGATTAAGGGCGAGTACGAATGTTCGGTCAAGGACGAATACAAGCATTACGTCAAGCCGCAGGAAAGCGGCAGTCACTATCTGCCCGACTATGCGGAAGTGAGCGACGGCAAGCGCGTCGTGCGCGTCGAGGGCATGACCTCTTTTTCGGCGTTGCCTTACTCGACGGCGCAGTTGGAAAACGCGGCGCACGATTACGAACTGCCCGAGCGCGACGGCACGTATTTGTCGGCGGATTACTATATGAGCGGGCTGGGCACAAATGCGTGCGGACCGTTGCCGTTCGACGGTTACGTTACGCCCAATGCGGGCGCGGGCGCGATTTGTTTTTACTTCGGCGAAAAGCGATAGGAGGGGTGCGGCGAGCATGTTTTTATCGGAATGTGATTACGAAGATTTGACGCACGAACAAATAGATAAGCTGTTGTTTTCGGCGGACTTGGAAAAGCCCGTCAAAAGCGATTATGCGATACTGCTCGGCACTGCGCCCGAGTTTGCGGTCGTGCGCGCGCGAATAGCCGCCGAGTATTTTCGTGCGGGCGGCGCGGACAGGATAGTGACGACGGGCGGCGCGGTAAACGACAAGACCGTCACCGAGAGCGCGGTCATGCGCGCCAAGCTCGAACAGCTCGGCGTGCCGAGCGACTGCATAATCGACGAGCCGACCGCGCAAGACACCGTGCAGAACATGACGTGTTCGGTCACCGAAATTTGCAGGCGTTGCAATATTTACGAAGTGGGCACGGTCGCGATTATTTCCGAGCCGTTCCACATGCGTCGCGCGCTGTGCTGGGCGGACATGTTTTTGCCGAGGTTTATTAAAGCGGTGGGATACACTCGCGATATTGCGGCGCAGCGCGACGGGTGGAAAACGGACGACAGGCTCGCTCGATGCGTTCGGACGGAAGTGGATTTGCTCAAATATTACATATCGCGCAAAGTGATTGACGATATACGAATTTAATTCTCGACAATACCGAAATGGAGATTATTATGGATTTTAATAAAAGCATTTTTGAAAACAGGTCAAAGCGCGCCGCGCCTATGCTGACGGCGCACCGCGGCGTGTGCGGCGCGAACGTGCCGTGCAATACGTTGCTCGCGTACAAAATAGCCGTCGATCAGGGCGCGGATATTGTGGAGATAGACGTTGCCAAAAGCGCGGACGGCAAGTTTTACGTGTTT
>JAETTR010000362.1 GCA_021768985.1 Bacillota bacterium | reverse complement strand
TCCCGCCGTTGATAAATCCGATCCGCATGGTTTCGGTGACGGCAAACGTCTTGTCCTTTCGGACGTCGATTTCCACCGAGATGTCCTCAAACCACCAGTTCGTATCGATGATCGTTTTGTTGCTCTCTTCGTCGTAATAGGAATCCGCGTCCGCACGGAACACGGCTCCCGCGAACAGGCAGACGAGCAAAACCGCAATCAGCGCGCCGTATGCGACAAATACGATCCGTTTCAATTTTTGCCGATTGAGATTTAACATAGTCAATCACGCGCGAAAAAAGGCTTCGCAGGGTTTCAAATTTAATACGCTCTTGCAAAGAATACCGTGTGCTCTGCCTTCTTTCCGCAGACGACGCAGGTTTTTTCGGTGTTATGTTCGTCCATAACGCGCGCCGTTGCCTGCGCGAATTCCTTGACCTTGTCCTCGCACGCACGGCAACCGCACCAGCCCGCGCGCACGAAATTCCCGTTGTTCACGCCGTTTAAAAGCTCTTCCTGCGTGGTTGCGGTCACGATCCGCGCCTTCATGCGGGCAAGCGCCTTTTCGTACATATTTTCGGCGATATCGGCAAGCAACGCCCGCACGCCTTCCGCCGCACGGTCGAGCGCAAGCTCGCTCTTTTCGAAATTGTCTCTGCGCGCGCAGAGCATCTTGCCCGCTTCGAGATCGCGCGGACCGAGCTCGATCCGCACGGGCACCCCCTTCATCTCCCACTCGTTGAACTTCCAGCCGGGCGAATTGTCGCTGTCGTCCAGAACGACGCGCAACCCCGCCGCGGTAAGCTTGTCTTTGAGC
Organism: Bacillota bacterium; assembly: GCA_021768985.1. Lineage (GTDB taxonomy): Bacteria > Bacillota > Clostridia > Christensenellales > Borkfalkiaceae > Gallimonas. Next base: position 618 of record JAETTR010000362.1, on the reverse strand, counting down.
TCCCTGCAGGCTTCGAGCACGCCCGCCTTCTTCGACGCGATAGGCACGATCACCGCCTGTACGGGCGCGACGACGGGCGGCATCACCAGCCCGCGCGCGTCGCCGTGCGTCATGATCAGCGCGCCGATGAGACGAGTGGAAACGCCGAACGACATGGTGTATCCGTATTTCTGCGTTCCGTCTTTGTCCGTGAATTTAATATTGAACGCTTTGGAAAAATTCTGACCGAGATAATGCGAGGTGCCCGACTGCAAACTCTTGCCGTCGTGCATCATGGCTTCCATGCCGTAGGTCGCGACCGCGCCCGCAAACTTTTCTTTTTCCGTCTTTCTCCCCGTCAGCACGGGCATAGAAAGGCAAGTTTTGGCAAACTCCGCATATACGGCAAGCATCTTCTGGGTCTCCGCTTCGGCTTCCTCTTCGGAAGCGAATACGGCGTGACCTTCCTGCCATAAAAATTCGCTCGTACGAAGGAAGGGACGGGTCGTCTTTTCCCAACGCATCACGTTCGCCCACTGGTTCATCCGCACGGGCAGATCCCGCCAGGACTCCGTCCATTTGGCATACATGGTTCCGATGATGGTTTCGGAAGTCGGACGAATGCAGAGCGGTTCGGCG